>JBOHTX010000116.1:0-6521 GCA_050733855.1 Vulcanimicrobiaceae bacterium | reverse complement strand
CTGCCGTACCTCGGCCTCGATACGAGCGGACCCGACGACGGCGCACACCCACCGAGCGGACACGGCCCGACGCCGGTTCCGGCCCCGGCATAAGGAGCGACGGTGGCCGCCAGTGCGATCAACGCCTCGCGGGAGGCAATACACGCCCGCTACGTAAACGTCGAGCCGATATATGCCGAGACGCGAGACATCCGCCTGCTCGGCTTCGTGCTCTTCCTTATCTCCGACGTCGTGATCTTCTCGTCGTTCATCTTCACGTACGTCTACCTTCGCAACTCGGTGCCGAACTGGCCGCCGATCACGGCGGGCGGCCACCAACTACCTCGTTTTGACGTCGGCTTCGCCGCGATCAATTCGACTGTGCTCTTCGGGTCGGGCGCAACGATGCACCTCGCCATGGATAACTGGAAGCGGCTCAACCGCTCGGCATTCAACATGTGGTTGGTCGCGACGATTATCTTGGGAACGTTTTTCTTGCTCGGTCAGGCCTACGAGTGGCATTACGTCACGGTCACCTGGGCGGGCTCGACGATGGGCGCCATGTTCTTCACGCTGACCGGCCTGCACGGTTTTCACGTCTTCATCGGGGTGGTCTTCCTGTTGATCCTGATGTACCAGGCGAACCATGGCGTCTACAACGGCTCGAAATACTTCGGGCTCACGGCTGGGACGCTCTACTGGCACTTCGTCGACGTGATCTGGGTGGGGCTGTTCTACCTCTTCTACCTGTGGTGAGGACCTAAGTGATGGATGCAACTTTCGAGAAGGGCATCGCCTTCCTGTTCGCAATCGTCGTCGGCAGCACGACTTCGTACCAGCTCTACCGCGACTGGGCGCTGAGCGGCCTCGATCACTTCGTCACGAAATTGCTCCTCGGCCTGATGGCCTTCGGATGTATCCTCGTGATCCTCTCGACATTGGGAATTTTGGGCCATGCATAACGCGTTCGACGACACGTCCCACGACACCGGCGGCATCCCCGTCGCGATGCCGGCCCCGTTCGCCACCATGCCCCGGTTCGTGCGGGTCGCGATCGTCGTCTCCCTCATCGTGGTCTTCACGATGCTCGGGCTGACGGTCTTCGGCAGCGACTTCGCGCACATCTGGCCCGCCTCGAACTCGGCGCAACTCAAGCTGTAGGCCAACGCGCGCTGCGGACGGAGGCTACAACCGCCGGCCCTTCATGCCGATGCCGGCGAGGGGCACGGATTCGGGGAGGATACCGGTGGAGCGGCCGTCGATGCGGTGGACGCCGCCGTAGAAACTGAATTCGACGTGCGCGGGGCACGTGAGGTCGGGGAGCGGATCGTGGCCGATGCTTGGCCATTCGGCGACGATGCGTTGGTCGTGGGCGAGTACGGCGATGTAGCCGTTCGAGTTGGCGAGCGTCCATTCATCGGCGGGACGGTAACGCATGTAGCCGTCGATCTTGTAGATCGGCGAGAAGGTTTGAACGAGCGCGCGAATCGGCGCGACGAGCACGAACGCGGCGTATGCGAAGAAAGCCGCCGCGGCCAAGCCGAAGATCGGCGCGAGGATGATCGCGGCCTCTTTGTGCGAGAGGTGGGAAGAAGGCGGCAAGCGTAGGAAGACGAGGCAGGCCGTCAGTGCAGCGAAGACCGCGAAGCAGATCAGCGGCTCGAGCGTGATCAAAAAGCGGCCCAGCAATCCGTGCAATACGACCCGTCGCTCGGCACGCGTCCAAGCACGCCGAACGAGGGTGAATTCGTCCTCGACCGGCGTTCGTAACATAGACTCACTTTCGGTTTAGGCCGACGCGGCTCCTCGTTGTTCGGCCGTTCGGGATGCGAGCGCAAGCGTTCCGAGCGCGGTGAGCAACGCAAGGGCCGCGAACACGGCGTAGGCGGTCCGATAGGCGGCGACGTCGTCGATGCGGTTGCCGATCACGCCGCCCGCGAGCGAGGCGCCGACGATCATCCCGACGATCAGGAAGATCGAGAGCAGACCGACGGCGGTCGCACGCGACGACGAGGGAACCTCCGTGGTGATAATGTAGCGCGTCGGTGCACCGAGCAGCGAACCGAAGCCGATGCCGGCCACGGCGATCGATACGACCGCGCCGAGAAGTGACGACAGCTCGAGGGCGAAGCCGGCCAACCCGAGCGCCGTCAGCAGCGCGCCGGCTGCCAGGACGGCCCGGCTGCCGACGCGGTCGAGCGCTCGCCCCGACAGCGGGATCACGATGACGAAGGCGAGCGCCCCGATCGCACTGATCGCACCGGCTTGCGCGCTCCCGAGCCCCTGGGCGGCGACCAGGGCGGCTGGGATAAAGAAGAGCGCGCCCTCCAGTGCGCCGATCGCGATCTCGAGGGCGTAGGCGAGCGCTACCTGACGCTTCGCGAACAGGTACGCCGCGATCACCGGCTGAGCAGCCCGGCGTTCGATCGCCGCCAGCAGGATGAAGGCGACGAGGCCCACGGCGAGGGTCGCGAAGGTCGGGCCGCCGCCGAAATCGGCCGCATGCGCGTCGAGCCGCGTGAGACCGATCATGACGCCGAGCAGCCCGAGCGTCAGCGTCGCAAGCCCGAGCACGTCGAGCGGTCCGCGCACGCGCGGCGCTGCGCTCGGGAGGTAGCGCCGGGCCGCGATCAGGACGCCGATCCCGAGCGGCACGTTTGCAACGAAAATCCAGTGCCACGAGAAGAAGTGGGTGACCACGCCCCCGAAATTCGGTCCGACGATCGAGGCCAGTCCCCAGACCGCGCCGAGCAACCCGAGCGCGGCACCCCGCCGCTCTTGCGGGACGCGATCGGCGATCGCGGCCGTTGCGACCGGGAAGATTCCGCCGGCGCCGGCGGCTTGGATCGCGCGTGCAAGCAAGAAGACCGGGTAGCTCGCCGCAGCGATCGCGAGGATGCTGCCGGCGACAAAGGTCGCGACGCAAACCATGTAGATGCTGCGCCGCCCGTAGCGATCGGCGAGCGTCGAGGCGATCGGGATGCTGATGACGTTGGCAAGCAAGTACAGCGTGAAGGCCCAGGCGATCGTGCGGGGCGAGATACCGAACTGGTGTGCGATCGCGGGCAGCGCGGGCGAGAGCACGCCGAGATCGAGCGCGCCCGCGAAAACGCCGATGGCGAGCGTGAGCAAGAGCGGGACCTGCGAACGTTCGAGCGCGTGCCCCGCGACGCGAACGCCCGATGGGTCGAGCGCCGCCTCACGCTGCCCGGCCAACGGTGGGTTCGCTAGTGCGCGAGCACGCGGTCGAGCACCATCGCCGCGCACATCAGCGCCAGATAGAGCAGCGAGTACTTGAACACGATGCGCGCCAGCGGTTTCGTGGGGCCGCGCAGCATCCGCCAGGCATCCCACAGGAAGATCGCGCCGAGGATCGCCGCCGGGACGGCATACCACAGTCCCATGACGCCGAGCGGCACGAGTGCGAGCGAGCCCGCGACCAGCACGACCGTGTACGCAAAAATCTCACGCTTGGTGTGCTCGCTCCCGCGCACGTTGGGCAGCATCGGAATGCCGGCGCGCGCGTAGTCGGTGTCCGCCATCAGCGCGAGCGCCCAGAAGTGCGGCGGGGTCCAGAGAAAGATCAACGCGAAGAGGCCGAGCGCGGGCAACCCGATCCCGTGCGTGACGGCCGCCCAACCGACCAGCGGCGGAACGGCGCCTGCGGCTCCGCCGATCACGATATTGAGCGTCGTGGTCCGCTTGAGCCACAGCGTGTAAATTCCCACGTAATAGGCGTTGCCTGCGAGCGAAAGCCAGGCCGCGAGCGGGCCGGCGTAGCGGTAGAGCAGCGCGAACGAAAGGATTTCGAGCCCGAGCGCAAAGGCGAGCGCGGCGCGCGGCGAGATCCGCCCGGCCGCGACCGGACGCGCCATCGTGCGCCGCATCAGCCGGTCGATATCGCGATCGATCACGCAGTTGAATGCGCCGGCGGAACCGGCGGCAAGTGCGCCGCCGATCATCGTCACGAGCACGAGGCCGAGCGGCGGGACTCCGCGCGCCGCCATGATCATCGCCGCGAGCGTCGTGACGAGCAGCAGCACGATGATCCGCGGTTTGGTCAGTTCGAAGTAGTCGACGAGGACGCCGCGCCGGCCGGCGAGTGCGAGCGGCGGTTCGCCATCGAGCCGCGAAAGCGTGGAGTTCACGCGCTCGAGGTCGCTTGACGCGAAGGCGAAGCCGCACTCGAGCGCGCCTCCGCCGCCTGCTCCGCGGCCGCCGCGAGCGCGGTCCGGCGCGGTTCGCACGCGGCAAAGCATGTTGCCGCAACGTACGCGAGAAACAGGAGACAGGCGTTGGCCGCATGTGCCTCGCGCAAGAACGTCGGCAAGCGGCCCACGACGTTGCCGGCACCGAGTGCGATCTGCACCCCAACCAGAGCGAGGCCGATCAGCGCGAAGGTTGCGGTTCGGCGCGAACCGGCGCGCACGGCCACGACCGTCGCGGCGGTGGCCCCGAGCGCGAAGATTCCCGCGAGCCCGCGGTGCAGCATCTGCACGGCTTGTCCGGAACCTGCGCCCAAGAAACTCGCGGCGCAACTCGGGAAATCGGGGCAGGCCAGGCTCGCGCCGCTCGCGCTGACGAACGAGCCGACGCACATCGCCGCAAAGGCGAGGACCGTCGCGCCGCCAAGCGCCAATGCCGGCCCCGCTGGGGTGGGTCGCAGCCTCACGGCGCGCGGACGCGGCGCCGCGCGCGGCAGTGCCGCGAGCACGCAGAGGGTGGCAAGCAACGCCATCCCGGTCCCCCAATGGAGCGCGACCGAGCGCGCTGAGTTGTCCAGTTCGACGGTCGCGCCGCCGAGTAGCACCTGGAGCACGAAGATGACGCCGAGAACGGCGAGTGCGGGGCCGACGCCTGCAATCTGCTTGCGGATGCGCCAACCGCTGACGATCACACCGGCGAGGACGAAGCCCTCGAGCAGCGCTGCCATCCGGTGCGACCATTCCAAGATCACGCCGCCACCAAAACTCGGAATCAAGCGGCCGTCGCAGAGCGGCCAATCGGGACAGGTCAAGCCGGCGCCGTTGATCCGAACCCAACTTCCGAGGACCGCAAGAGCGAAAGCAAGGACGACGCCCGCGAGCGCGAGATTCCGAAAGAGCTTCACGACCCTCCAAACTCTACGGGGCAGGGCCGCACCGACATCGTGCCGCCGACGGCTGCTAGCAGCCTCCGACCGCTTCGAGAGCGCCCGCTTGGGCGTTCGCTTCGTCGTCGCGAATCTCCCCGGCGTGCCCCGCGATTTCGCGTGCCAGCGCGTGCGGATCGTCGCGATTCGTGGAATCGAAGGGATCGCTTGCGGGTCGCCCTGGCCCGAGCGGATCGGGCGTCGCGTTCAGGGGCGGGGCGCTGGGGCCCATGTCGGATGGGTTCGCGCTGGTGTCGCCGCGGATCGCCGCCCGTTCGCGCGCATCGAGGAAGCTGCCGATCGCATGGGCATCGTCGGCTTGATCGGAAAGCGCCCCCTCGAGCGAGCGAGCGAACCCTACAGCGGCCGGGCGCGCCTCCGGGCGAACTCGCCCGATCGCGCGCGCAAGTTCGTTGCGCCCACGCGCCGCACCCGAGGTCAATTCGTCCTCGGCTCGCTCGAGCTCGGCCCCGGCGCCGCGCGGCGAAGCAAGCGGGCTCGCGAGTTCGTCGCCTTCGAGGAGCCGGACCACCTGTGCCAGTTCGTCGTCATCGGCCCGGACGGCCGCAATCGCCGCATTGGCGTGAACGATCACGTCGCCGCACACGCCCGCCGTGGCCGTAATCGGTGCGAGCGGGAGTGTGGGCCGCGGAAGGCCCAGCAGCGCGACGGCGAGCGAAAAGGCGCGAATCCACATGGCAAACGCTCCCTCTTCCGCTTTTCGCGAGGCTCGTGGAAGCATCCCGCGAAGCGCGCGCGAGTGAGGTATTTCGCGGCTCTGCTAGCCGTCGCCGTGCTCTTGAGCGGATGCCGCGAGGTTCGCGTGAAGAGTTACGCGCAAGGCACCACGATCGACCTTGGCGGCAACCAGGTCGCGATCGTGCGCGATCGTCGAGCGCTCGAGGAGTTCGGGATCGAGAAGCCGGTCCGATTCCGGCACGAGTTCGGCGTCCTCTTGTTGATGGGCCCGCATCGCTCGACCGGTTGGTCGCAAGTGATCGAATCGATCCGCGCGAATCCCGATCGGGTGCGCATCGTGGCCTTCGAGCGCGCGCCGGCCGACGGCGGCGATCCCTCCACACCGTATCGCACCTACACGCTGTGGATCGTGCCGAATTCGGTCTATCGGGCTGGCTCGGTCGTCGACGTGGTGACACCCGACGACGTCGAGGTCGCACGGGCGGTTCTGCGATAGCGCGGCCACCGACCCTTCCGCTCCCGCGCGCCTTCGCGCTCGCGACGGTGATCGTGGTGGGCTTCGCGATCCTGGTCACGGCACTTCCGCATTCGTCGCAGCGCGTACGGACGCGCTATTCCGCGGCGCCGGGATATTCGAGCCCGCCGCGCAACGAACCGACGCTCGCCGGCAGCGCCTCCGGCCCGCTGGTCGGCGAGGGGGCCTGGGCGCTTT
>JBOHTX010000115.1:0-6531 GCA_050733855.1 Vulcanimicrobiaceae bacterium | reverse complement strand
TCGCACGGCACCGCCGGACGCCGGCGCGAGCGCGGTCACCGTGTAGGCGCCGGCGACATCGGCGAGCGGACCGCTCGCGGCCAGCGAGACGAGCGTCACGTCGTCGCTCGCGGGCAGGACGCCGATCTGCGCATCGAGGAAACTCGCGCCGCCCTGCGGCGGCCAGACGTTGACGCCGGTCAGCGGGATCGTGGTCGGGCCGTACGCGACCGAACCGGAGAACGCGACCGGCGCGAACTCGACCGCGCCCGATTCGGAAATCTCGAGCGCGACCCGCTGCGCAGGCGAGCGCACCAGCGTCCCGGCTTGCACGACGACGCCCTCCGGCGCATTGTTGCCGCCGATATCGAAGAAGTCGCCGTTGATTCCGGCGACGGCGCCGGTCCGCGCCGCCATGGCGGAGATCGTCTCGCCCGGCCCGATCAGCCGGTCGTGATCGAGCACGACGCGCAGGCGGACACTCGGCTCGCCCGGATCGACCGCGACCAGATGCACGACGAGCGGTCCCGCGGCCGTTTGGAACCGGTAGGTCGCGCGCTCGACCCCCGGTGCGACCGGCTGCTCGTCCAGCGCCTGCGCGAACACGAGCGGAAACGGCGCCGGCGGCGCGAGTTGCAACGGAAGCGGCGCGAGCACGCTGCAGGACTGCGTGCGCGCGGAAGCAGCGCCCTGCTACGAGGGTGCGACCGTCAGCTTCTCGGGCCCGGCCGTGCGGGACCGTCCGACGAGGCGCGCATAGCCCGGTCGCATCCGCAAGAGCGGTCGCTCGAGCGCAAAGGTGAAGAACGAACCGACTGCAAGTGCTGCCGCGCAAGCGACCACGGTGTACGCAACCTGCCAGTGCGGATCGCCGTGCGGGTCGCCGCCATAGAACGGAATGCGATGGGCGAGCAGCACGTGCGCCACCGCCGCATGCCAGAGGTAGACGTTATACGAGACGAGCGCCAGGAAGCGCAGCGGCGGATTCGCGAGCAGCGCTTGCCACCAGCGCGCAGCGAAGAGCGAGCCGAGGCCGAGCGCCGCGAACGCGAGCAGCAACTCGTCGCGGCCGAGCACGTACCAGGCGTTCGGCCAGTTGGGCGCGTTGGCGGTCGAGAGGCAGGCGACCATCGCGTGCCCGAAGAGCGCGGCGCCGCCGATTGCGACCAGCGTCCAGAGCGCGGCACGCTTCGCCAGGCGCGGAGCGTGCGCCGGGAGCGCGCGCGTCAGATACGCGACCAGCATGCCGGCGGCGAACAGATCGATCGTGGCGGGCAACTGATTGATCCGGTAGACGAACGTCGAGGGATCGTGCGATGTCGCGAACCGATACCCGAGCGCCAGCGCCGCAAGAACTCCGAACGTCCCCAGCGGCCGGCGGTCGAAGATCGGCCGCAGCAGCGGGAAGATCAGGTAGAACTCCACTTCGACGCCGAGCGACCACAGCACGCCGTTGATCGAGCCGTACGAATCGGCAAACCAGGTGTGGATGAAGAGCAGATGGAGGGCGACCTGGCGGACGCCGTCCGAGAGCGAGCCGATCCCGCCGATCCCAAGCGCGAGCATGAGCGCGATCGCGGCCCAATACGAGGGCAGAATCTTGAGCGCGCGCCGATAGTAGAAATCGGCTGCCGAGCGCAAGCGTTTGCCGTCGACGAGCGACTCGGCATAGGGCAGGTAGAGACAGAAACCGCTCAGGAAAAAGAACAGGTCGACGCCCACGAATCCGGTCCGCGGGATCGGATCGAAATCGAGCGTTCTCCCGGCCAGGTGCACGACCGGCGGCAGCCAGCTGATTTGCCAGACGTGGAACCACACGACCAGCGCGATCGCGAGCGCGCGCAAGCCATCGATCGCTCCCAGCCGCTCGCTCATACCGTGCGCAATTCCGGCGTCGAGAGCCAGACGGTGACCGCGACGACCGCCGAGAGCGAGCCGCCGACCAGGTACGCCCGTTCGAGCCCGATCACCGACGCCAGCGAGCCGATCAACAGCGTCCCCGTCGGAACGAGCCCCAGGACGATCATGGTGAAGACGGAGATCACCCTTCCCCGCATATCGTCCGGGGAGAGGGTCTGCATGAGCACGTTCGAGCTACCGACGAACGAAAGGACGGCGAGCCCGATCGCGACCAGCACCGCCAGGGCCAACGCGAAGCTGTGGATCGCGCCGAGCGCGACCACCCCGAGCGCCAGCACGACGGCGCTCGCGAACCAGATGCCGCCGCGCCGCCGTTCCCCGATGAGCGCGGTCAGCAACGAACCGAAGATCGCGCCGATCCCGACGGCGCTCAGCAGCGCGCCGAGCCCGCGCGCATCGACGTGGACCACGTGGGCTGCGTAGGCCGGCATCAGCTGCGAATACGAGCGCGCAAAGAGACAGGTGCACACGAGCAGCGTGACGACCGCCCGCAAGACCGGATCGGCGGCGATGTACGCGATCCCCTCGCGAATCGCGCGAAAGACCCCCTCGCGTCCGCTCGAACTCGCCGGGACCGGCCGCATGAAAGCGAGCGCCAGCACAACCGCGAGCGTCGCGACCGCATTGATGTAGAAGGCGGCTGCGATCCCGACCGAGAGGATCAGCAATCCGGCGACCGGCGG
The DNA here is from genome assembly GCA_050733855.1 of Vulcanimicrobiaceae bacterium. Classification (GTDB taxonomy): domain Bacteria; phylum Vulcanimicrobiota; class Vulcanimicrobiia; order Vulcanimicrobiales; family Vulcanimicrobiaceae; genus JBOHTX01. Next base: position 3,949 of record JBOHTX010000115.1, on the reverse strand, counting down.
CCCGATTACGCTCGGCGTGTTAAAGGCGACCGAGTTCAGCCCGATCGCGTTGCCGACGTACTCGCGTGGAACGAGCAGCGGCACGTAGCTTTGGCGAGCGGGCGAGTCGAACGAGTTGCCGACCGAACGCAGCGCCGCGATCGCGAAGATTTCCCAGAGCACGAGGTGGTGCGCGCTCGCCAAGAGCGCGAGCGCCAGCGCGAAAGCGACCTCGAGACCGTTGGTCACGAACAGGATGCGGCGGCGAGGAAAGCGATCGGCGGCGTACCCGCCGAGCGGCGAGCACAGCACGGCCGGGATCGCCGAGCACGCGCCCAGGATGCCGACGTCGAGCGCGGCGAGCCGCGCATCGCCGGCCAGCTTCACCACGACGTAACCGAGCGTCGTGTATTGCATCCATGTCCCGATGTTCGAGACGAGCAAACCGAACCACAGCAGCCGGAAATCGTGGAAGCGGAAGGGTGCGAAGAGCGCCGAGCGCCGCTCGGGGATCGGCTGCTCGGCAAGGACCGGCGGCCGGAAGAGGCTCACGGGTTCGCGCGCTCGCGCACCGCGGCCACGACCGCCGCGACCGCGGCCGGGATCCCCAGACGCGAGACGTTGAGCACCAGGTCGTACGCATGCGGGTCGCCCCAGCGCAAACCGAAGCGATCGGCCGCGAGCTTCTTGCGAGCCGCGTCGATGCGGTCGAGTTCGGAGGCCGCTTCGGAGGGCTTCCGCCCGAAAGATTCCGCGATCCGCGCGATCCGCCACTCGCGTGCAGCGACGAGAAAGACGCGCACGAGGTCGGGTCGGCTCCCGAGGATCGCACCTGCGTTGCGGCCCACGATCACGACCCGGCCACGCTCGGCGCGCCCGCGAATCGCATCCGCGAGTTCGCGCCGCACCGATTCATCGAAGGACTGCGGCGAGCGCGCCGCCCCACCGCCCAGCAACTCCGGCGTTCCAGCGCCGAGATCGAGCAGCACGCGCTCCGAGAGCGGCGGCTCGGCGTTCGCTCGAACCGCGACTTCGTCGGGCGAAATCCCGAGGCGCGCCGCCACCTCGCGCGGCAGCTCGTCGGCCAGCAGCTCGTAACCGAGCGCACTCGCAACGCCGTCGCTGACGGCGAGTCCGGCCGCGCCGTATTCCCGCGAGATCGTCACGATCACGGAGGTGCCATTAGGGGCGTCGCGGGACGGGCCCCTCTTGGCGGCGCCGTGCAGGTTCGCCGCCGTGCCGTGCCGGAGCGGACTGCGAAGATGCCGATCGTCGAGACGCGCGACCTGCGCAAAATCTTTCGCAGCCTGCGGCGGCGTCCGGGGGCGCTCGGGGCGTTGCGCACCCTCTTCTCGCGCGAGTACGAAGAGAAGGTCGCCGTCGACGGGATCACGCTCGCGCTCGAGCCGGGCGAGCTGGTCGGGTACATCGGTCCCAACGGCGCGGGCAAATCGACCACGATCAAGATGCTCACCGGGATCCTGGTGCCGAGCGCGGGACTCGTGCGCGTCGCCGGGCTCGATCCGGCGCGCGAACGGCGGCGGAACGCGCGCAACATCGGGGTCGTCTTCGGACAGCGCAGCCAGCTCTACTGGGACCTGGCGCTCATCGAATCGTTCGAGCTGCTGCGTGCGATTTACGCGATCCCGCGCGAGCGCTACCGGCGCAACCTCGAAGCCTTCATCGAATTGCTCGAGCTCGGAGGGTTCCTGCGCACGCCGGTCCGCCAGCTTTCGCTCGGGCAGCGCATGCGCGGCGATTTTGCGGCCGCGATGCTCCACGATCCGTCGATCGTCTTTCTCGACGAACCGACGATCGGCTTGGACGTCGTCGCGAAGGAAGCGATCCGCGAGTTCATCGCGCGGATCAACGCCGAGCGCGGCACGACGGTGATCCTGACGACGCACGACTTGGCGGACGTCGAGCGGCTCTGCCCGCGGATCGTGCTGATCGACGACGGGCGTCTCGTGTACGACGGTCCGACCCAGCGCCTCAAGGACGAGTACGGCACCCACCGCACGCTGGTCGTCTCGCTGTGCGAACCCCTGGAGCGGATCGAGGCGCCGGGTGCCGAACTCCAGAGCATCGTGGGGCGGGTCGCACGCCTGCGTTTCGACCGCCGCCTGGTCGCCGCCGACGAGCTGATCCGCAGCGTGGCCGACCGCTATCCGCTCGACGACGTCTCGATCGAGGAGCCGGAACTCGAGGCGATCATCCGGCGCATCTACCTCGAGGGATATACGGCGGGCGCCGCCACGGCGACGACCGCAGCGGCACCGCTCGCGGCGACGCCCGTCCAACCATCGAATCCGTGAGCGCGAGGCGTTCCCTGCTCGGCGCGCTCGCGCCGTACGCGCAGCTCGCCGAGAAGGCGTTCGCGCGCGAGGCGACCTACCGGATCGAGGCCTTCTCGAACGTCGGCTCGGTCGTGCTGCGGGTCTACCTCTTCCGCCAGCTGTGGAGCGCACTCTACGCCCACAACGCGGCGCCGCGTGGGATCCCGTTGCACGCGATGCTCACCTATGCGACCGTCGCGCTCTTGATTTCGCTGGTCCTCGAAGTCGACGGCACGCGGCTCTTGCAAACCAAGCTCCGCGACGGCAGCATCGTCACCGACTTCATGAAGCCGCTCAACCTGCCGGCCTTCTTCTTCAGCGACGGACTGGGGCAAACGCTCTTCAGCGCGGTCGCGATCGTACCGGCGCTCGCGCTCTCGCTGCTGCTCGTGCGGATCGACGTCCCCTCGCCCGCGACGTTGCTCGCCTTCGCGCTGTCGTTTGCGCTCGGCTACACCGTCAACTTTCTGATCAACTTCCTGATGAACGCGGTCGCCTTCTGGACGCTCGAAATCCACGCCATCCAGCTGATGCTGCGCTGGGCCTCCGATCTGCTCAGCGGCCAGCTCGTGCCGCTCGTCTTCTTTCCCGGTCTGCTCGGGCGGATCGTCGAAGCGTTGCCGTTCGCGGCGATCTACTCGGACCCGTTGCGCATCTACATCGGCGACCTGCCGCCCGAACGGTGGGCCGCGACCTTCGCCGTGCAGGCGGCTTGGATCGGACTCTTCGCGCTGCTCGCCGCCGTCGTCTGGCAGCGCGGCGCGCGCCGCGTCGTGATCCAAGGCGGCTGACACCGCCGCCGTGCTTGGAACAGTTCTGCGGGTCCGTTGCGCAACCAGGACGAACGGCATGGCGATGAACGACGTTCGCGAGATCCTCCGGCTGCCGGCGCCCGCACCGCGGCCGCAGGCGCTGGCCTTCGACGGCGAACTCCTGTGGCTCGGTTCGATCACCACCTCGCGGCTTTACGCGCTCGACCCACGCCGCTGGACCGTCAGCGAGGAAGCCCAAGCGCCGGGGAAGCCGTGGGGGATGACGGCGGTCGGCGACGAGTTGCGCGTCATTTGCGGCGAAGGCGAAGCGGACGACCGGTTCGTGCGGCGTTTCGTCGCCGGCCACGGCTTCAAGGAGCGCGAAGCCTTCCGCTGTCCCGACGACACCGGGTCGCACCTCTCGTTCGACGGCACGCATCTCTACATCAGTCAATGGTACAACCGCCGCATCTTGGAAGTCGACGCGCGTGGCTCGGTCCTGCGCGAAATCCCGGCTCCGCATCAAATCTGCGGGCACACGCAAGCGCAGGGATTCTTCTACCTGATCACGACCGAGGACGAGTCGACCGACGACTACTGGCTGACCCGCATCGACGCTCGGAATGGGTCCGCGGTCGCCGAAGACCTGGCCCGCGTACCCTTCCAAGCGCGCGCGCTGGCCTTCGACGGCGAACGCTTCTGGACGAACCATCGCGAGCGCCACGAAACGGTCGCCTTCACGATCTCGTAGCTGGGGCGAAAGCTTCACGCTCCGCGCAGAAACCCGGCAGGGTGAGGAGCGGCGCGCCGTGGAGGATGCCGGGTGGCGAAGCACTCTACGCTTATCCTCGGTCTCGCCTTCGCGTTGGCCGCGAATGGGAC
>JBOHTX010000114.1:0-6532 GCA_050733855.1 Vulcanimicrobiaceae bacterium | reverse complement strand
GGCCGAAGCCGAACGCGCGCATGGCGAAGCCGAGGAACGCCGTTCCGGTCTCGGCTCGGCCGTGGCCGAAGCGGCCGCCGAAGTTGCTGCGGCCGAGAGCGTCGCCGCGGGGCTTGCGCGCGACCACGAGACGGCGCAGCGGCGCGCAACGGAGGCCGAACGCGGGGTCGCGGAGATCGACGGGGTCATCGACTTTTCGCAGCGCTCGCGCGAATCCGCGGAAGCAGCCCTGGCCGAGCTCGAGCGCCGGCGCAGCGAGCTCGATGCACAGATCGAATCGGCGCGCGCGAACTGCGAGCGCGAGCGCGGCGCGGAAGAGCACGCGCGTCAGGAGCGGGAAGGCGCCGCACGCCGTGCCCGCGAGACGGCGCAAGAAGCCGAGCGAACCTTGGGCGAACGCGAGCACGCGTCGCGCCGCCTGGAGACCGCGCGCGTCGTCCACAGTGCAGCCCGCGACGAAGCGCAGGCGCAGTCGCAGAACGACGCGGCCACGGTGCAGGCAGCCGATGCCGCGCTCGCAGCCGCGCGTGCCGAATACGACGCGGCCTGCGCCGACTTCGAGACGCTCGAATGCGAAGCGACCGCGCGCGAAGCGCAAGCCCGTCGCGATGCCGCGCGCGAAGAAGCGTTGACCCGGCAACGGGCCGAACTCGATCGCCGGATCGCGGAATTGGTCGCCGCTCGCGAACGGCTGGAACGCGGCGAAATCGACGAACTCGAACTTCCGGAGTCCACCGGCCCGGCTCACAACGGGCCGCTTCCGGCTGCGGAGGATCCGCAGGATCCGCCGCTCGGGCCCTTCGATGCGGCGGTCGTTCCGGCGCCGGCGGAACCGGTTGCGAGCGAAGTGACGCCGAGCGAGCCGTTCGCAAGCGAACCGAAGCTGAGCCTTCCGATCAGCACGTCGCTCGGGGCTCGCCTCGCACCGGGCGTCCGCCCCGATATCGTCGCCTATTTGCGCGCGCTCAAAGGGCGTTCGCGTCCTGCCGCAGCGCCCGCTGAAGAGGAGGGTGAACGCCCGCGCCTGCTCGCGCGCCTGCTCGAAGAGGCGCACCTGCAGGGCAACGGCGAGCAAGCTCCCGTCGAGCCGCCCGAGCGCAAGGGCGGTCTCGGCGCGATCCTCTCCCGCGCGATCGACGCCGCGCTCCCGCGCGAACAGAACGGCCGCAACTAGTCGCGACGCTCGTTGCGAACCTCACGGCGCTTACGGCGAAACGAACTCCGCGAGCCGAACGACGAGGTACGAAAGCACGAACCCCGAGAGCGGAGCAAGCGCCCAGCCCCGCAAGATGGCGTTCACCGTCGGCCATTCGATCGTCCGCCGTCCGCGCGCGAGACCGGTCCCTGCCATCGCACCAACGAGCGCCTGATTCATCGAGGTGAAGTAGCCGAAGGCGACCGCGATCAGAATGACGAGCGCTTGCACGAGCTGCGCGGCCGTCGCCATCGTGAGGTCGAGGCGGACGATGTCGAACGCGACCCGTTGCAGGAGCGGCTTCCCCCAGGTCAGCACGCCGAGCGCGAGCCCTGCGCCGCCGACGACGCCGGCGACGAGGACCCCGCTCAGGTGCGTCATCACCAACACGCCGGTCGCATTGGAAACGTCGTTCGCGCCCATCGCGAACGAGGCCGCCGCCCCGACCGCGACCAGCGCGCCCGGCAGAATCGACGCCGTTCCCCGCGCGCTGCTCGGCAGCCGGCGGTCGAGCGTCCGCGTGAAGACGAACCCGAGCGCGCAGGCGGCAAACGGCGCAAGCACCCACAGGATCGCAAGCCGCACGATCGTCGCCCAGTGCAGCGGCAGTCCGTCCGCGACCGCGGCCCCGGCGACCGCGAAGACGAGGATCTGAATCGTCGAGGTCGGCACGCGCAGGTACGTGTAGAGCGTGGTGAGCGCGAAGGCCACGGCGACGATGACGAGCGCGAAACCCGTCGTCACCCGGTCGATCTCGACGATCCCCCGCCCGACCGTCAGCTCGACGTTGTGGCTCGCGAAGGCGGCCCCCAGGAGCGCGAGCGGCGCCATGACGAGTAGCGCCGGCCAGAGCCGAATCGCCCGCGAGGCGTAGGCCATCCCCATGCAGGCGCCGGTGTAGTGTGCCCCCATGCTCCAGGAGAAGCCCAGGGCCACCGCGACCAGCGCTAGGCTCGATGTTGTCGGCACCGGCTACCAATGCCGGCTCGCGCGTCGCGGCTCCCGCGGGCAGCCGGCGGCGGCACCGACAGGGGTTCTCGCTGGCCGGAAAAGGTCTTGCACTCGGTCCGCTGCTCTGCTAACATCGTCGGTGCTGGCAGTTAACTGCCACGAGTGCTAAACAGAGAATCCCCTCAACCGTGGAGGTCCTTTTGTGAATCTTCGACCCTTGGGCGACCGTCTGGTCGTCGAGCATGTCGAGCAGGCGGAGAAGAGCGCCGGCGGCGTGTTCCTGCCCGACACCGCTAAGGAAAAGCCCCAGGAAGGCAAGGTCCTGGCCGTCGGGACCGGCCGCGTCCTCGATAACGGGACGAAACATCCGATGGACGTGAAGGTCGGCGACCGCATCATCTACTCGAAGTACAGCGGTTCCGAGATCAAACTCGAGGGAACCGACTACCTCATCATCTCGGAAAAGGACGTGCTTGCGGTCGTCACCGACGCGCGCGTCCCCGCAGGAGTATAACGTAACCGATGGCTGCTAAAGAACTCGTATTCGACGAATCGGCTCGTCGCGCGCTCGAGCGCGGCGCCAACCTACTGGCGGACGCGGTCCGCGTGACCCTCGGGCCCAAGGGCCGCAACGTGGTGCTCGACAAGAAATTCGGCTCGCCCACGATCACCAACGACGGCGTGACGATCGCCAAGGAAATCGAACTCCCCAACACCTTTGAGAATATGGGCGCCCAGCTCGTCAAGGAAGTCGCTTCCAAGACGAACGACGTCGCGGGCGACGGCACGACCACCGCGACGGTGCTCGCGCAAGCGATTATCCGCGAAGGTCTGCGCAACGTCACCGCCGGCAGCAACCCGCTCGCGATCAAGCGCGGGATCGAAAAGGCCGTCGAAGTCGCAGTCGGCCACATGGAAAAGCACGTGCACAAGGTCGACTCGAAAGAGAAGATCGCGCAAGTCGCGTCGATCTCGGCCAACGACAAGGAGATCGGAAGCCTGATCTCCGACGCCATGGAGCAAGTCGGCAAAGACGGCGTGATCACGGTCGAGGAATCGAAGACGATGAAGACCGAGGTCGAGACCAAAGACGGGATGCAGTTCGACAAGGGCTACATTTCGCCGTACATGGTCACCGATTCCGAGCGCATGGAAGCGACCCTCAACGATCCCTATTTGCTGATCACCGAGCGCAAGATCTCGTCGGTTCAAGACCTGCTCCCGCTGCTCGAGAAGGTCGTCCAGGTCCAGAAGCCGCTCCTGATCGTAGCGGAAGACGTCGAGGGCGAAGCGCTCGCGACCCTGGTCGTCAACAAGCTGCGCGGCACGTTCACCAGCGTTGCGGTCAAGGCGCCGGGCTTCGGCGATCGCCGTAAGGAGATGCTCAAAGACATCGCGACGCTCACGGGCGGCACGGTGATCTCCGAAGAGCTGGGTCTCAAGCTCGACAAAGTGACGCTCGACCTGCTCGGCCAAGCGAAGACCGTCAAGGTCACCAAGGACGAGACCACGATCGTCGACGGCAAGGGCAAGCCCGCCGACATCAAGGGCCGCGTCGAGATGATCAAGCGCCAGGTCGAGGACACCGATTCCGACTTCGACCGCGAGAAACTGCAGGAGCGGCTGGCGAAGCTCTCCGGCGGTGTCGCCGTGATCCAGGTCGGCGCCGCGACCGAGACGGAACTCAAAGAGAAGAAGCACCGCATCGAGGATGCGCTCTCGGCGACCCGAGCGGCGGTCCAAGAGGGGATGATCCCCGGCGGCGGCAGCTCGCTCGTGCACGCGATCAAAGCGCTCGAGCACCACAAGTGGCCGAGCGGCGACGGCGCGCAAGCGGCGGTCGCCGACGAGAAGATCGGCTTCGACATCATCCGCCGCGCGCTCGAGGAGCCGCTACGCCAGATCGCCGAGAACGCCGGCTACGAGGGCTCGGTCGAAGTGCAGCGCGTCAAGAGCGAAGGTGCGGGCAAGGGCTTCGATGCGATGAGCGGCCAGATCGTCGACATGGTGGGGGCCGGGATCGTCGAGCCGTTCAAAGTGACGCGCTCGGCGCTGCAGAACGCGGCCTCGATCGGAAGCCTGATCCTGACGACGGAAACCCTGATCGCCGACAAACCGGAACCCAAGAAGAACGCCCCGATGCCGGGCGGCGGCGGGATGGGCGACTACGACATGATGTAATCCGCGCCGGATCGCACGCGATCCAGCTCGCGGTAACCATCGGACGGGGATCTCGCGCAAGCGGGGTCCCCGTCTTTCGGCCGGACAACGCCCCGGCAGCGCTTTCTCGCTGCGACGATTTTTGCGCGGTCATCGTCGGCGGCTGCTCCGGGGGGTATGTTCAAGCCGAACGGCGCGCATGCCAGTTGGGCGACGTTAGCAATCGATCAACAGGCCTGGAGCTGCGCAGCGACCGGCAACGGCAATGGGAAGGATAGTGCCTAAATGGGTCGTCGTGCGAGTCGGCAGCGTGACGGGCGGCGGGGGATATTGAGAGCCGTGTCGCCCGTCGCCGGCGCTCGGGCTTCATCGGCGATACGCATCCTTGCGATCGAGGACGCGCAGGACTCGGATAACGTCGGGCTCCGGTCGATCGAGCAACGCCCGCCAGCGCCCGACGCGAATCCGCCAGTGCCGAGCATCGGTCAGTTTTTCGACGTCGACGTACGGCTCATGCCGGGACCACGCTCTCACTGCGTTCATGACGGCGGAGCGATCATTTGTCGGCAACGCCGTGAGGTCGCGTTCGGCGCGTGGCGTGTAAACGACGCGGCGGACGTTCACGCAATGCCGAGGCGGCCGCGCAATTCTTCGTCGGAAATGACGTTGACGAGATCTTCGTCGGTCAGCTCGGCAAGAGCCGCCAGCTCCTCGGGTTCAATCGGTACGACAGGCGCTGTCAACAGTTGGATGAGCGCGCGATCGCCGCGACGGTACGCATCGAGCAACTCCGCGGCCGGGTTGACTTCACTCTCGGGAAGTTCATCGACGAGCTGATGAAGCTGGCTGCGGGTCATCATTGCCCCGATTCTATCACACACGGACTTTCCGGGAAAGCGTCTCCGGGACGGGGGAAAGCCGCTACGCGCCAGGTCGAGCGTCGCCGTCAAGACGCCGGCGCTCACGCGACCGTCTCAAGGAGATGCTCAAGGATATCGCGACGTTCACGGGCGGCGCGGTGATCTCCGAAGAGCTGGGTCTCAAGCTTGACAAGGTCACGCTAGACCTGCTCGGCCAAGCCAAGACCGTCAAGGTCACCACGGACGAGACCACGATCGTGGACTGGCATGGGGTAAGCCCGCCGATAATCAAGGACACCGACTCCGATTTCGACCGCGAGAAACTGCAGGAGCGGCTGGCTAAGCTCTCCGGCGGCGTGACCGTGATCCAAGTAAGCGCGGCGACCGAGACGGAACTCAACGTGAGGAGCGGGGCGACAAACCGCACGCCCTCGTGCGGCTCCCAACGAGCACCGCATCGAGGACGCGCTCCCCGGCGGCGGCAGTTCGCTCGTGCACGCGATCAAAGCGCTCGAGGGCCACAAGTGGCCGATGGGCGACGGCGCGCAAGCGGCGGTCGCCGACGAGAAGATCGGCTTCGACATCATCCGCCGCGCGCTCGAGGAGCCGCTGCGCCAGATCGCGGAGAACGCCGGCTACGAGGGCTCGGTCGAAGTGCAGCGCGTCAAGAGCGAAGGCGCGGGCAAGGGCTTCGATGCGATGAGCGGCCAGATCGTCGACATGGTGGGGGCCGGGATCGTGGAGCCGTTCAAAGTGACGCGCTCGGCGCTGCAGAACGCGGCCTCGATCGGAAGCCTGATCCTGACGACGGAGACCCTGATCGCCGACAAGCCCGAACCCAAGAAGGACCGCCCGATGCCGGGCGGCGGCGGCATGGGCGACTACGACATGATGTAGTCCGCGCCGTGGATCGCACGCGATCCAACTCGCGGTAACCATCGGACGGGGATCTCGCGCAAGCGGGGTCCCCGTTGTGCTTACGGTGGCCACCGTTCTAGCGCAGTCGCGACCGGGCAAAACGGATCCCGGCTACGGTTTAAGGCCTAGGCGGAGCTGAGCGCCGTGCTGCCCAGGCACGCGTCAGATAGGTCGTCTCGATCGTCGTCAAACCCACGGTGCGCTTCTCCGCGTACTTCAGAAATTCGCCGAAGAGTTCCGGGCCTAGTTGTACCCGCAAATCGTTCACCGAGCGCCAAGCGCCGAGATACTGCTCCGGCGTTTGATCCACGGAATGCCTCGCCTCAAGGTACAAGACGTCGGTGAATTGCGGTTTGGCACTCAAGTTTTCGCTCAGCTGCTCGGTGATGCCGGAGCGGCCCGACGAGACGCGACGGACCTCGGGCTTGAGCCGCGCGATCTCCGCCTC
>JBOHTX010000113.1:0-6623 GCA_050733855.1 Vulcanimicrobiaceae bacterium | reverse complement strand
GACGGGAAGCGGACCTGCGCGGCGTCGGCCTGCATCTGCAACCGCAACTCCTCGGGGGAAGCGAAGCGCCGCTGTTCGCGCACGAAGGCGAAGTCGCGCAGCGCCAGCTCGTGCCCGTAGATCGTACCGCGAAAATCTCGCAGCCAGGCCTCGATGGTTCGCGCGCGTCCGTCGTAGGTCGGATTCGTGCCGATCGAAACCAGGCCCGGATGGTCGCGTCCGTCGTAGCGCGCGAGCATTGCGTAGACGCCGTCGGCCGGCAACAGCTTTTCGGGCGCGACCGCGAGGTTCGCCGTCGGAAAGCCGAGCGCGTGGCCTCGGCCCGCGCCGAGGACGACCCGTCCGCGCAGCTCGTAGGGTGCGCCGAGCAAGCGGTTCGCGGTTGCAAGGTCGCCGCGCAGAATCGCCTCGCGGATGCGGGTGCTCGAGACGCGCTCGTCGCCGTCCTGCAGCGGCGCCACCGCGACGACCGGGATCTCGTTCGCGCCGAGCAGCTCGCGCGCGAGGGTCGCATCGCCCGCCCGTTCGCGCCCGAAGCGAAAGTTCTCGCCCACCACGAGCGCGCGCACCTGCAACCGCTCGAGCACGATCTCCTCCAGAAACTCGCGCGGGGCGAGCTGCGCGATCCGCTCGTCGAAGGGCACGAGGTACAGCTCGTCGATCCCCGCCGCCGCCAACAGGTCGATTCGTTCTTCGGTCGTTGCAATCAGGGGCGGGACGCGCTGCGGGCGCAAATGCGTGGCCGGATGGTTTCCGAAGGTCAGGACCGCCGCGCGCATCCCCGGTCGCCGCAAGCGTAAGAGCGCGCGCACGATCTCGCGGTGACCGCGGTGCAGTCCGTCGAAGAATCCGATCGCAAGCGCGATCGGCGGCGCGTCGGTCGCGCGCGCTTGCAGTTCGTGATAGATCCTCATACGAAGACCTTGCGCGGTGCGAGCAGCGCGCCGACCGCTTCGCCGACGCCGACCAGTTGCCGCGCACCGTCGCGCACGAAGACGTGCTTGGCGCCCGCGCCGCCCGGAAACGGGACCAGCCGGCCGGCGCGAAAGTCGGCCGCGCCGCGGCCGTCGAGCACGATCGTCGGCAACGGGATCACGCGCTCGGGTGCGACCAGCGCCGCCTGCGGATCGGCCGCGATCTCTTCGAGCGTGCGGCTTTCGTACAGCACGAACGGTCCCGAGCCTTCGCGCAAGAGCGCGCCGACGTGCCCGACGGTCCCGATCGCTGCGGCCAGCTCTTCGGCCAGCACGCGCACGTACGTCCCGCCCGAGCAGGCCAGCGCCAGGCGCGCGATCCCGCCGACGCAATCGAGCAGCGTGCAGGCATAGATCGTGATCGGGCGTGCGCTACGCGCCACGGTCTTGCCTTTGCGCGCGAGCGCGTAGAGCCGCTCGCCGCCGACTTTGACCGCGCTGAACATCGGCGGCACTTGCTCGCGCGCGCCGATGAAGGTACCGAGCACCGCGCCCAGTCGCCGTCCGGCTTCCGTCGGGACCGCTGCGCGCTGCAGGACTTCGCCCTCGGAATCACCGGTCGTGGTCGCGATGCCGAGCACCAGCGTGAAGACGTAGGACTTGCGTTGGTCGTCGATCAGCGCGACCAGGCGAGTCGCTTTGCCGAGCGCGAGCGGTAGAACGCCGGCGGCAAGCGGGTCGAGCGTACCGACGTGACCGACCGCGAGCTTCGGTTCACCGGGACGCGCGTAGCACGCGCGCACGCGCGCGCCGACCTGCGTCGAGGTCAAGCCCGATGGTTTGAAGACGTTGACGAACCCGAACATCGGCCGGCACCGCTTCGACGTCCGCGCGCCTTCTGCCGCCTGGTGAAATCGCCGAACGCGACGCCGGAAGGAACGCTCGCGGCAGGGGTTAATTCGGGGGCGGTTCACGCCACCCGATGCTGCGCTACGGACGGCCCGACGAAAGGACCTCGTAATGAAAAGACTTGCCCTTGCCGTGCCCGCGGCGCTCGCCTTCGCCGCCCTTGGACTTTGGGCGTCCAAGCCCGCCGCCGCCGACCTGCCGCAACTGACCGTCACCAAGGTGGTGACGATTGCGGCCGCGCCGGCCAAAGTGTGGGGGATCATACAGAACTTCAGCGATCTCACCTGGTTCAGCGCGGTCAAGTCGAGCGATGCGACCGACGGCAACAATCCGGGCTCCGTCCGTACGCTCAATCTGAGCGGCCCCATCTTCCACGAACAGCTCGACGCCTACGATGCCGACGGGATGAGCTACTCCTACCACGCCACGGACGATCCCAACAACGTCAAGGTTGTGCCGGTCACCGACTACCACTCGACCCTCAGCGTCAAAGCAACGGACGACGGCAACGGCTCGGTCGTGACCTGGACCAGCACGTTCAATCGCGCCTCGCCCTCCGCCCATCCGCCGGCCGACATGGACGACGCAGCCGCGAAGAAAGCGATCGCGGGAATCTACGACGGTGCGCTCGCCGATCTCAAAAAAGCGGCCGAAGGCTCGTAACGCGCGTGCCGATCGCGGCCGTTGCGCGGCGCACGGTGTCGACCAAGCGCCGTTCGCGGAACTCGATCACGCCCAGCGTGCGACCCCGGTCGGCGCCGAGGACCGCGCGCGCGCGTTCTACGTCGAGATCCTCCGCTTCGCTGAGGTTCCTAAACCGCCGCGCCTCCCCGCGCGCGGCGGCCTCTCGCTGCGCAGCGGGCGCGCGGCCGTTCACCTCGGACGTCGAAACGAACTTTCAACCAGCGAAGAAAGCACATCCGGCGTTCCATTGCGCCGCTTACGAAGGATTGCTCGCGTATCTACGCCGATACGAGGACGTTTTCGCTTCACTGGACTCTCGGCTACCTAAGCCCAACGGAATTCGCGGAACGAGAACTACGCAAAACAGCCTAATCCACAAGAGGTTTCTCTTATGCCGATGATCGACGTCTACGCCCCCGACGATCTGTTTCCCCAAGGGACTGATCACAAATTGGCGGAGGAACTGACTCTCGCGCTATTGCGAGCGGAAGGTGTGCCGAACCCCACGGAATTCCATCTCAACAATACGGCCGCATACATCCACCGGCTCCCACTCTCCGCCGTTCACACTGCCGCTTCCGACCAAGCGCGCACGGTGCGCGTGCAAGTGATCACTCCGCCCGGCGCTTTCAAACGCGAAGGTCAGAAGCAGCTCGTCGCCGAGGCGACAGAGATCATCGCGAAAGTCTCCGGCGACCCATCGCAGAGCAAGCGCACGTGGGTCTTGCTGACTGAGGCGGCCGAAGGCGGATGGGGCATCGGCGGCACTGCATTCGGGCGCGAGGAATTCATCGCCTTACGAGCTCCTAAGGCATGAGCTTCGCACACGGCGGAAAACCGCTTACAAGCCCTCGGCGCGCAGGGCGGCGCGGATGGCTTCGACCGCGGCGTTCGGCGGGCCGTCGTAGGTGAGGCCCGAGGCGCGAAAGTGGCCGCCGCCGCCAAGCCGGCCGGCGGCCGCCTGGACGTTCACGCGGCCGTTGCTCCGCAGGCTGACGCGGACTTCGCCCTCGTAGGCTTTGAAGAGCGCCGCCACCTCGACCCCGCCGACCGCGCGCAGGTGCTGCACGATCTCCTCGGTGTCCTCGCCATCGGCGCCGTGCTCGGCCAGCATCGCATCGTCGACGAGCGACCAGCAGAATTTGCCGTCCTCTTCCAGCCGCGCGCTCGCGAGCGCCGCCCCGAGCAAACGGAGCGCCGCGAAGCGTTTGTTGGAAAAGACCTCTTCGACGATCCGATCCTTATCGGCGCCGAGTTCCATGAGGTCGGCCGCGACCCGCAGCACCTCCGCATCCGTGTTCGAATGCATGAAGGCGCCGGTATCGGTGATCACCGCGGTCAAGAGGCAGGTCGCAATCGGCGGCGTGATCGGCCCCCCGAGCGCGCGCAGGACGCGCAACACCACGGAGCCGGTCGAGCACTCCTGCTCGCAGACAAAATTGAGGGCGCCGAAACGCGAGTTCGCGAGATGATGGTCGAGGTTGAGGATGTGCTCGCGCGGGATCGCCGGGAGCGAATCGCCGCCGCGCAAGGGATCGCTCATGTCGCAGAAGACCCACAGCGTATCGGCCGGTAGCGCGCTCGGCGGGATCGGCGAGAGCCGCTCGGCATCGGGTAAGAAACGCAGGTTGCGCGGCACGGGATCGGTCTGAAAATAGTGGACCCGCTTGCCCAGCGCCCGCAACGCGAGCCCGAGCGCCAGGCCCGAGCCCAGCGTATCGCCGTCGGGTTTGGCGTGGCTGACCATCACGAAGGCCGAACGCGCGCGCAGTTCGGCGACGACATCGGCGAGCGTCGTGCGGCGCAGCTCACTCTGGATCATGCTCACCCCTCGGCGCGCCCGCCGCCTTGGCGAGCACCTGACTCAGCGCAATCGCTTTCTCGGTCGTGCGATCTTCGACGAAGATCAGCTCAGGCGTGTGGCGCAAGGCGACCGCTGCTCCCAGCTCGCCGCGCAAGAATCCCTTGGCCGATTCGAGGGCGAGCATACTTTGGCCGGCGACGTGGCGGTCGCCCACGATCGAGACGAACACCTTGGCCGTCCGTAGGTCGCTTGCAACGTCGACCCGCGTGACGGTTGCGAAGCCTAAGCGCGGGTCCTTCACTTCGGTCGCGATCAGGCTCGCAAGCTCGCGCTGCAGCTCGTGATCGATCCGCGCGAGCCGTTCGCGCTTCACGCGAGCGCCGGTTCCGGCGCGACCAGTTCCGATGCGAAGGCCTCGATCACGTCGCCCGTCTTGAGATCGGCAAACTTCGCAACCTGCACGCCGCACTCGTAGCCGTCGGCGACTTCCTTGACGTCGTCCTTGAAGCGGCGCAGCGATTCGAGTTCGCCGTCGAAGACGACCGCGCTGTCGCGCAGCACGCGCACCTTCGCACCGCGCACCAACTTGCCGTTCTGCACGTAGCAGCCGGCGATCGTTCCGACCTTGCTGACTTTGAAGACCTGGCGCACTTCCGCGCGGCCGAGCACGATCTCGCGGAACTTCGGCGCGAGCATTCCGACGACGGCCCGGCGCAGATCGTTCTCGACGTCGTAGATCACCTGGTACAAGCGCAGGTCAACCTGCTCGTTCTCCGCCAAGCGCTTGACCGTCTCGTCGGGGCGGATGTTGAAGCCGATCAGCACGGCGTTCGAGGCGGCCGCGAGGTTGACGTCGTTGGGCGTGATCGCGCCGACGCCCGCGAAGATCACCCGGATATCGACCTCGACGTTCGAGAGCGATTCGACCCGCCCGCGGAGCGCCTCGACCGCACCTTGGCCGTCGGCCTTGAGCACGAGGTTCAGCGTCTTCTTGCCGCCGTCGGCCGGCATCGACATGAAGCTCTCGAGGCTCACGCGCGGTCCGGCACTGGCGGCGATCGTCACTTCCTTGCGGCGCACGCTGCGCTTGGCAGCCGCTTCGCGCGCGACCCGCTCGTCGGAGACGACCATCAGGGTGTCGCCGGCCGAGGGAACTTCCGAGAGCCCCATGATCTCGACCGGCATCGAGGGACCGGCCTTCTTCACCGGCTTGCCGCGATCGTCGCTCATGGCGCGGATCTTGCCGTAGGCCCCCCCGACCACCACGATGTCGCCCGAGCGCAGCGTGCCGTTCTGGACGAGGATCGTGGCGACCGGGCCGCGCCCGCGGTCGAGCGCCGACTCGATCACGATTCCGCTCGCGCGGCGGTGCTTGTTGGCCTTGAGGTCGCGGATGTCCGCTTCGAGCAAAACCGTTTCGAGCAGAGCTTCGATCCCGGCGCCGGTCTTGGCCGAGACGGGGACCATCTCGGTCTTGCCGCCCCAATCGACCGGCTGCAGCCCCTGTTCCGAAAGCTGCGATTTGACGCGATCGGGTTGCGCGTCTTCGCGATCGATCTTGTTGATCGCGACCACGATCGGGACGTTCGCTGCCTTGGCGTGCGAGAGCGCTTCGAGCGTTTGCGGCATCACGCCGTCGTCGGCGGCGACGACCAGGATCGCGACGTCGGTCACCTTCGCGCCGCGCGCCCGCATCGCCGTGAACGCTTCGTGGCCCGGGGTATCGATGAAGGTGATCTTGCGGCCGCCCAGCTCGACGACCGAGGCGCCGATTCGCTGCGTGATCCCGCCGGCTTCACCGGCAGCGACTTCCGAAGTGCGAATGCGGTCGAGCAACGAGGTCTTGCCGTGATCGACGTGACCGAGCACGGTGACGACCGGCGGCCGCGCTTCGAGCAACTCGGGACGATCTTCTTCTTGTTCGACTTGCACTTCTTCGCCGGCTTCTTTGATGAGCGCATTGAAGCCGAACTTGCGCGCCACGTTTTGCGCGACGGTGGCGGGAATGTTCTGGTTGATCGTCGCCATCGTGCCCATTTTGATCAGTTCTTTGATGACGTCGGCGGCCGGCACGATCATCGAGTTGGCGAGTTCCTGAACGGTGAGCACGTCGGGGATCTCGATCGTCTCGACCGTCTCGGGCAGAACCGCGGGCGCCGCATCGAGCGAGCCGCGCTTCTTGCGCTGGCGCTCTTTTTCGAGCAGCAGCTCTTTCTCGCGGTCCTTCTTGACCGCCGCATCCTCGCGGCCGCGACCGCGCTGCTGCGGGCCGCGCGCGCCGGAACTCGGCGCGGGACCTTGCGTCCCCACAG
>JBOHTX010000112.1:0-6636 GCA_050733855.1 Vulcanimicrobiaceae bacterium | reverse complement strand
TCCGGCGCTCGCTCGCGGCGAGCAAGGCGGCCCGCGCCACGCTCGCGAGCAAGGGAAGCGCGAGCGCGCTTGCGAGCGCGCCGCATCCGAAAGCGGCCAGTGCAGCGAGATCGCGCGAACGCGGCAGATCGCCTTCGCGCCGGGCGCGCGCGAGCCGGCTCGGCGTCGGATCGAAGGACTTCTCGCTCGACATCGCGCGGTGCTAGCGCGCGTGCAGCGGACGCAGGTCGAAGAGTGGCTGCGCCGCCGCCCCGAAGACCAGCGGCAGCGCCGCGAGCGTGGCGAGTAGCGCAAGGGCGAACACGATCGGAAAGGCGAGCGTGAAGGTATTCAGGCGCGGGACGACGCGACCGATGGTCGCGAGCGCGAGCTGCGCGACCAGCGCGAGCGCGATCGCCGGCCCGGCCACGAGAAGCGCGGCGCGCAGCAACGTCGTGGGCAGCGAGATCGCGAAGGTCGCGAGCCCCGCCGGTGCGACCAGCGCACCGGGCGGCAGCGTGCGGAAGGCATCGGCGAAACCGAACAGCGCGATCCGGTAGCCGCCCAGCACGAAGAAGCCGGTCGCGAACGCGAGCGACCACAGCCGCCCGAAGCCGGCGTCGGCCGAGACGTTCGCGCTCGGAACGCTGGCGCGGATGCCGACGTAATCGTCGAGCGCGCGGCCGCCCGAGAACGCGCCGTCGTAGAGCATCGATGCGGCCGTACCGATCGCCGCACCCAGTGCAAGTTCGGTCGCAAGCGCCGGCACGAACGCTCCCGGCGCGAGCCGCACCCCTCCGCCATAGAGGCGTGCCAGCGCAAGCGAAAGCGCGTAGGCGAAGCCGGCGCGCACCGGCGGCGGCACGTCGGGATGCGAGAAACCGGGAGCCCGCAACGCGAAGCCGACGCAGCGCGCGAACACGAGCTGGGCGCCAGCGCTCGCGAGCACGGGCTACGGTCCGGCCACGATCGCCGGAAGCGCACGGATCGCCTCGCGCACGAGCTGCGCGCAGAGTTCCATCCCAAAGCCGCCGCCGAGCACGACCACGAGGCCGACCGCGAGCAGCTTGGGGAGCAGCGTCAGCGTCTGCTCCTGAATCTGGGTCGCCGCTTGCACGATCGCAACCAGCGTCCCGGTGGCGGTCGCAACCGCGAGCACCGGCAGCGACAGCAGCGCGGTGACCACCAGCGCATCGCGCAAGATACCGGACAGCGCCTCCATGCGCACGACGCTAGCGAACGATGATGTCGCGGGTGAGAACCTGCGATGAACGCCGCGTTGCTTCGCTTGCTGCCGAGCCCGAACGTCGCGACCCTGTGGCGGGGAGGGTTCCGTGAGTGCGCGAAAGGTTGTGGCGGAGGCTCCGATGCAGCGTCCGCCGGCGGTCCACCGCTTTACGAACGAAGACTACCACGCGATGGGCGAGGCGGGGATCCTGCCGCACGACCTCCGGGTCGAACTCATCGACGGGCAGATCGTCGAAATGAGCCCGCTCGGGCGGCGCCACGCGGCTGCCGTCGACCGGCTCAACCGAATGTTCGTGCTCGCGTTCCGCGAGAGCGCAATCGTCCGCGTGCAAGGGCCGCTTAAGCTTCCGCCGTTCTCCGAGCCGCAGCCCGACCTGCTCGTGCTCGCCGAGCGCACCGATTATTATGCGGCGGGCGGGCCGTTTGCGGGCGATACGCTGCTCGCGGTCGAGGTCGCCGATTCGTCGCTGCGCTTCGATATGAAGGTCAAGGCACCGCTGTACGCGCGCGAGGGGATCCCCGAACTGTGGATCGTCGATCTCACGCGCGACCGCCTGCTCGTCTACCGCTTCGGCGAAAGCGCCTCGCAGCCGCAGGAAGTCCGCAGCGGTCTGCTCGCACCAGTGCGCGCGCCCGCGTACGCGTTCGACGTCGCCGAGATCCTGTCGACCGCTCGCGAATCGTCGTAGGCGGCCCGGCGCGCGCGAGGCTCGTTCACATCTCGCGCGAAGCGAGTGCGAGCGACTCGAATTGCGCAAGCGAGGGCTCGTCGGCAGCGCCGCCGGGTTCTTGTGCGATCGAGCGGTCGAAGGCGACTTGCAGGCCGTCGGAGATGAGGCTGAAGCCGAGCAGCGTCACGACGATCAAGAGTCCCGGCGTCAAGATCAGCCAGGGGGCGCTGCGCGCATCGGGCGAGAGCGCATCTTGCAGCATGTTGCCCCACGACGGCGTCGGGATCTGGATGCCGAGCCCGATGAACGAGAGCGCCGCAGCCGCCAGGATGTTGTCGCCGATCGCGAGCGCGGCCGCGACCGTCACCGGTGCGAGGCTGTTGGGGATCAGGTGACGCACGACCAGCCGCGCCGGACTCGCGCCGAGCGCGCGGGCCGCTTCGACGAACTCGCGCTCGCGCAGCGAGAGGACTTGGCCGCGGACGAGCCGCGCGACCCCCATCCACGAGAAGAGCCCGATCACGAGCACGATCGTCCCGAGCGAGAAGCGGTTGGCGAGCGCTTCGACCGTGATCACGAGAAAGATCGTCGGGAAAGCGAGCAGCGCATCGACCACGCGCATCATGACCGTGTCGACGACGCCGCCCGCGAACCCGGCGATCGCACCGTAGAAGACGCCGAGACTCACCGCGACCAGCATCGCGGTGACGCCGATCGTGAGCGAGATGCGCGCCCCGAAGAGCGCACGGGCGAACTCGTCGCGCCCGAGCAGGTCGGTGCCGAGCGGATGCGCCCACGAGGGCGCAAGCGGCGAACCGAGCAGCGCATGGTCGATCGCGATCGGCGAATCGCGCCACAGCGCCGGACCGAGCAGCGCAGCCAGGACGAGGACCGTCACGAGCGCGAGCCCGACGAGCGCCGAGCGTTCGCGTACGAACCGCCGCAACACGCCGCCCATCAGTCGTAGCGAATCCGCGGGTCGGCGAGCGCGTAGGCGACGTCGGCGAGCAGATTTCCGACGATCACGAGGACCGCCGAGAACAGCGTGATCGCCATGACGGTCGGGTAGTCGCGGCTGAAGACGGAATTGAGCCCGAGGTACCCCATGCCGGGCAGCGAGAACACGTACTCCACAAAGTACGCCCCGCCGACCAGCGACGGCAGCGAGAGGCCGACGAGCGTGAGGATCGGGATGAGCGCGTTGCGGAGCGCGTGCCGGAAGAGCACGAGCCGCTCCGAGAGCCCCTTGGCCCGCGCGGTCCGCACGTACGGTTGGCCGAGCGTCTCGATCATAGCCGCGCGTTGATAGCGCATCCAGGAGGCGAAGCTCACGATCACGAGCGAGGCGACCGGCAACACCAGGTGATCGGCGCGATCGGAGAAGCCGCCGCCGCCGCCAAACGAATTCGCGCCGGCGATCGGAAACCAGCGCAAATGCATCGCGAACAGATCGATCAGTACGATGCCGAGCCAAAAGACCGGGATCCCGTAGGCGACGAAGGCGACCACGTTCAGCAGACTATCGAACCAGCTCCCGCGCCAGGTCGCCGCCGCGACCCCGAGCGGGATCGCAATCGCCAGCGTCACGACCAGCGCCGAGCCGACCAGCTCGAGCGTGATCGGCAGCTTTTCGAGGATCTTTTCGATCACCGGCCGGCCGTCGACGTACGAGTTCCCGAGACTGCCGTGCAAGACGAGCGCGCCGAGCCAGTAGAAGTACTGGACGTACCACGGCCGGTTCAAGCCGAGCAGCGCGATGAAGTGGGCGCGTGCCGCGGGCGTCATGCCGTGAGCCTGCTGCCCGATGAT
This sequence comes from Vulcanimicrobiaceae bacterium, assembly GCA_050733855.1. GTDB lineage: Bacteria > Vulcanimicrobiota > Vulcanimicrobiia > Vulcanimicrobiales > Vulcanimicrobiaceae > JBOHTX01. Next base: position 2,929 of record JBOHTX010000112.1, on the reverse strand, counting down.
CGCCGCGGGTCCGCCCGGGGCAAGGCCCATCAGCGCATACGAGATGAGGCTCACGAGCAACAGCAGCGGGATCGCCCCGAGCAGGCGGCGCGCGATGAAGGCGCTCACGAACGGAGCCGCCAGTCGTAGACGTTCCACCAGAAGAGGAGGTCGGGCTGCATCTGATGCGTGTCGAGCGCGAGCCGGTCGCCGTACGCCACTTGAAAATATTGGTCGTACAGCCACAAACACGGTAGCTCGCGCGCCACGATCCGCTGCATCTGATCGTAGTAACGGCGGCGCCGCGCAGGATTGAAGGTTCGCAGCCCCATCACGAGGTCGCGATCGACGGTGGCGTTCTTGAATCCCGTTTCGTTGTTGCCGACCGGGACGATCTGACTCGAATGGAGGAACGTGTACTCGTCGGGATCGGTCGTCCCGCCCCAGCCGCTCAGCGCGAGCGTGTAGTGCATGGCGTTTGTCCGATCGATGAAGGTCGGATAATCGAGCGATTGGATCGAGATCGCGATCCCGAGCGCGCGCATATCGGCTTGGAATTCGGCGGCGATTTGGCCGAGCGTGAGGTCTCCGGTCGGGAGATCGAGCGTGAACGCCAGTTTCGTGCGAGCGCGCCGCAGGACGCCGCCGGGTCCCGCTTTGTAGCCGGCCGCCGCCAGCAGTTTGCGGGCACGGGCCGGGTCGTACGGAAACGGCGCGATCGGGGCATGCCAGTCGTGCAGCGCGACCGGCGTGATCGTGGCGTTGAGGACCGCGTCGCCGTGCAATAGACCCTGCACGATCGCGCGGCGATCCCAGCCGTACTCCATCGCCTGCCGCACGGCGAGGTCGGAGAGTCCGGGCAGCGTCATATTCACGAAGATAAAGCGCGAGAACAGATCCGGGATGTGGACGTAGTGCAGGCTCGGCGCGAGTTGGAGCAGCGAGCGGTAGTCCTGCGCGACGAGCGAGTCGGCGAGGTCGGCGGCGCCGCTCGAGATCGCGTCGACCCGCGTTTGATCGTCGAGCACGATTCGAAACTCGATGCGCGGGATCTTCGCCGGGCCGTGCCACCAGTGCGGATTGCGCGCGAACAGCACACTCTCGTCGTGCTTCCAACTCACGAGTTCGTACGGCCCGGTCCCGATCGGATGCTCACCGAAGGACGAAAGCCGCTGCTGTCCCGGTGGAATTTTTCCGAGGATGTGCTCCGGGAGGATCGGCGAACCGAGCGCCTGGGCCACGAACAGCACGTTCGGCGACGAGAGCTCGAAGCGGATGCGATACGGACCCTCGGCGACGACCCGCTTGACGTAGTCGAACATCCCCGCGTACGGAAAGCCGACCTTCGGGTCGAGCATCGTCTGCCAGGTGAAGATGACGTCCCGGGATGTGAAAGGCGCGCCGTCGCTCCAGGTCACGCCGCGCCGCAGATTCACCTGCCAGTGCCGGTGGCTCGGATCGCTCGACCACGAGGTGGCAAGCCAGGGAATCGTCGAGAAATTCGGGCCGGGTGCCGTCAGCCCGTCGAAGATCAAACCGTAATAGAGAAACGACGGTTCGTTGTTGGCGTAGAGCGGGTTGAGCGTGTTGGCGTCGGCGGGCTCGATCACGACCAGCGTCCCGGCCGGATGCTGCGCCGCCGCCAAGCCCGCAGCACACCCGGCGAGTGCGGCGCTCGCCCCGCACAGCAGTGCCAGCAAGATCGTTGCGCGCAGCCGGTTCACGTTACCGGAACGCGGAATGCGCGGCGCTCGTTGCCGGGCACCGCTTACGTCGGGACCAGAATTTCGAGAACGCCGGACGCGACCAGTGCCGAGACGACCGCGCGGGTCGCGGGCGAGCGGTTGAGCGTGTAGAAATGCAAACCCGGCGCGCCGGCGGAGAGCAGCGCGCGGCACTGCAACGCGCAGTATGCGACTCCAAGCTCGGCGATCGCCTCCGGTTCCGCGCGACGCGCGTCGAGCGCGGCCTGCAGCGGCGCCGGGATCGGCGCACCCGAAAGCGCGACCATGCGCGCGATCCCCTCGTACGAAACGATCGGCATGATCCCCGGGATCACCGGAACGCCGACGCCCGCGTGCCGCAAGCGCTCGACGTACCCGAAGTAGGCTTCGTTTTCGAAGAAGAACTGCGTCACCAGAAACTGCGCGCCGGCTGCGACCTTGCGGATCGCGTTGGCCAGATCGTCGGCGGCGCTCGACGCCTCGGGATGGACCTGCGGATAGGCTGCCGCCCCGATCGAAAACGAAAACTCGCCGGCGGCGAGCGCGATCAGCTCGGTCGCGTAGCGCAGCTCCTCCGCGCGCGGCGGCGCGCCATCGCTTGGGCGGTCGCCACGCAGCAGCATCACGTTCTCGACGCCGCTTGAGGCCAGTTCTCCGAACAGCGCGCGCAGCTCGCCCGCGGTGCTGCCGATGCAGGTGACGTGCGCGAGCGGCTCGATCCCAAGCTCGTGCTTGATCCGGGTGACGACCTCGACCGTGCGTGTCCGGCTCGAGCCGCCCGCGCCGTAGGTCACCGAGACGAACGCGGGCCCGAGCGCTCGCAGCGTGCCGATCGTCTCGAGCAACTGCGCGACCCCCGCTTCGCTCTTGGGCGGAAAGAACTCGAACGAGATCGTTGGTCGCCCGCGACCGAGCAGCTCGGCGATCTTCATGCTCGCCGCTTCGACGGTACCCGCCGAAGGCCCGGCCCGACGTGCCCGGCCGGAACGTACCGTCAGCGGAAACTCGAGACCAGGCCGCCGCAAACGAGCGCCCAGCCGTCGCACATGACGAACAGCAGCAGTTTGCACGGCAGCGAAACGATCGGCGGGCTCAGCATAAACATCCCGAGCCCCATCAGGATCGCGGCGACGGCGAGATCGATCGCGACGAAGGGCAGGTAGAGCGCGAAGCCGATCGCAAAAGCGTCGCGCAGTTCGCCGACCACGAAGGCCGGGATCATCACC
>JBOHTX010000111.1:0-6652 GCA_050733855.1 Vulcanimicrobiaceae bacterium | reverse complement strand
CCGGCGCGCTTGGTAGGCAGCCGCGAGCGCGATCCCGAGCGCCAGCGCATCCATGAACGCATGAGCCGCATCGGCGACCAGCGCCAAGCTGTGCGCCGCGAGCCCCCCGACGATTTCGAGAACGACGACCGCGAGCGTCAGCCCGAGCGCAATTCCAAGCGGCGCAAGCGTTTGCCGCACATTCGTGCCGGACCCGGCGTGCGCAGCGTGCGCCATCAGTCCGTCGCTTTGAATTTCCAGGCAAGCGCCAGCACCATCGCGCCGAAGGTCAAAAACGTGCGGCTTTCGGCCCGTACGATTACGCTTGGATGGTAGCGGCCCACCTGCGGTTGTGCGGGCCGCAGGCGTGGCAGCAGCCGGGGGACGCGCGCGACGTAGGCCTCGAACTCGGCACCAAAGGTTTCGCGCAAGTAGTTTTCTTCGAGCGGCACGATCGCCGAGTACACGGCGAGCATCGTACCGATTCCCGCCGCGCCGAGGACGAGCGCGCGCGCCCGCGGTAATCCGCCGCAAAACGCGAGCGAGAAGCCGAGGGCCGTGATCAGGTTGCCGAGATAGAGCGGGTTACGCAGGTGCGCGTAGGGCCCCGCGGTCACGAGTTGCGGCGCCGTCACCTCGGAGCCGCGGGTCGTCGTCCCCGCATAGCCGACCGCCCAGCAGCGCAACGCTTCTCCCGCAAGCGCGAGCGGCAATCCGCACGCGATCGAAGCGCGCGTCGGCTGCCCGGCGAACACGAGCGCAATCGCCGGCAGCGCCAGCAACTCGCCCCGTCGCCGAAAGATCGCTTCGCGCCGCCGGCGCCCGCCCTCGCTTCGCACGATCCGTTACGTTCGCCGCTCGGCGCGCCGGCCCGCCAGCCGTGCGCGGGCCGCGTCGTAGGCGTCGCGCAGCGAGCGTTCGAGAGGGATCGCGGGCGCCCAGCCGGTCGCTGCGCGCAGTTTCGCGCTCGAGCCGCAAATCAGCGGGGCGTCGCTCGGGCGCAGGCGGGCCGGGTCTTCGCGAATTTCGACCGGCACGTGCGCGATTGTGATCAGGCGACGCAGCAGCTCGCGGATCGGAACCGCGCTCCCGCTCGCAACGTTGTACACTTCGCCCGGCGCGCCGCGTTCGACGAGCGCGAGGTAGGCGCGCACGACATCGCGCACGTCCGTGAAATCGCGCTGCGCTTCGAGGTTCCCGACGAGCAGCACGGGCTCGGCCCCGGCCGCGATCTCGGCGAGCCGCTGCGCGAAGCCGGCGGCCGCGAAGCGGGCGTCTTGCCCGGGACCGATGTGATTGAACGGCCGCGCCACGATCCCCGGAATACCGTACGTGCGGTGCGCGGCCAGCACGATCGCTTCGGCCGCGAGTTTGCTCGCGGCGTACGGGGTGACCGGCTGCGGCACGACGCGTTCATCGAGCGGCATCTCGCCGGGCACTCGGACTCCGTACACTTCGCCCGAGCTTGCATAGATGAGACGCGGCGACGCGTGGTCCGAAAGGGGCGCAGCCGTAGCTGCCGGTCCGACCGAACGCAGCGCTTCGATCAAGCGCACGGTTCCGAGCGCGTTGATGTCGTACGCGCGCAGCGGGTCGGCGCTCGCCTCCGGCACGAAGGCGATCCCGGCCAGATGAAAGACGACCTCGGCGCGCGCCCCCGCGACGACCTCGCGAACGCTCGCCGCGTCTCCGAGTTCGAGCGCGAGATCGACGCTGCCGCCGTCGTGCGGCCGTCCCGCGACGACGACCTCGTCGCCGCGCTCGCGCAAGGCAGCGACCAGATGCCGGCCGACGAAGCCGTTTCCGCCGGTGACCAGCGCGCGCACGAGCGGCGCTACCTCCGTACGAGCGGCTGCAAGCGCTCGAGATCGGCGCGGACCATCGTCTCGACGAGCTGTTCGAACGAGACTTCGGGGGCCCAGCCGAGCTGCGCTCGCGCTTTGTTCGGATCGCCGATCAGCAGATCGACCTCGGCCGGCCGCACGAAGCGCGGGTCTTCGACGACGAAACGTTCGTAGTCGAGACCGGCGGCCCCGAACGCGAGCCTGCAAAACTCGCGCACGCTGTGCGTGCGGCCGGTCGCGACCACGAAGTCCTCGGGTGCCCCCTGCTGCAACATCAGCCACATCGCCCGCACGTAATCGCCCGCGAACCCCCAATCGCGCCGCGCATCGAGATTCCCCAAGCGCAGCTCGCGCGCAAGCCCGAGTTTGATCCGCGCCACGCCGTCGGTGATCTTGCGCGTCACGAACTCCTTGCCCCGGCGCGGCGAGTTATGGATGATGAGCTCGCCGACTCCGGCATGGAACTTTCCGGATTCGGTCGTTAGGTCGTAGAGCCAACCCGCGTAATGCGGCATCTCCACAACCCGCTTGACCTCGGCCAGATCGCGGCGCAGATGGGCGCCCTTGTTTCCGACCCGGTTTGGCGAACGGAGGTTGATCGAGTAGAACGGCCCCGGGCGTTCGGGTGGCCCGACATCGACGTTGAGCACGCACTCTTGTCCAAGAGCCTTACGTGCCATCCACCACAGGCCCATGGCCAGCACCGGCGAGTTCGTCTTAAAGTTCTTGTATTCGTAGGTCCCGTTCCCAGCCTTCAGGCCGTCGGTCCTATTGTACCCGGTCAAAAATGCGCGCCAGACTGCCTCGTCGCCATTGAGCACCACTCGCGGCACCCGCTTGTAGCCGCCCGGCGTGTAGCACTCTTCGCGGAGCCACTCGAGGTAGCGCGGTGCGCCGCTGAGTACAAGCGATCCAACCACCTTGCCGGGCACGAAGCCCGACGTCGTCGCAGAAAACGTCGAGCAGCCTAGACTAACCCGTTGCCACACCGAGGAGAATATCTCCCGTAGGCGGGCGTTACTGTTCGTGAACTTTGCGCCAACGCTACCGGTGCTTTGAACGTGGGCAGAACCGTCGCCGACGAACATCCCTAACATCCACGCCTCGTCTAGCGTAATCGACGAAAACGCAGGCGCGTCCGGAAGTGTCGCTCGCCGCACGCGCTCGCCGACAACGATCTCGCGGCAAGAGCGCTCGCCTTCAACTGTAAAGACGATGTGCTCCGCGGTCGTCGCAACCGTTCCGCAGCGCACGTCCAGGCGAGCCACGCCTTTATTGTCGACGACTGGTCGGTGGCGGTAGGCAGTTCCTCCAAGGACTCTCACGAACGAATCACCGTCCCAGACTTCGACGTCTTCGAGCGAGAAGCGTTGATAGTTTGGTCCCTTTTCGCGAACGCGCAGAAGCTCGCCGACCTCGACGACATCGACGATGCCGCCTCTGCGAACGATCACGGGCGTATTCGAAACGATCGACTCGTGGTTGAAAAGTATCCCGCTCGCCGCGAACATGTCGTACGATTCACGGTAGTTGACCGTGATCCAATGGCCGTAGACCTTGGCGACGCCGTACGGACTGCGCGGATAGAATGGGGTCTTCTCGGTTTGCGGCGTCTCGACGACTTTGCCGAACATCTCCGAACTCGAAGCCTGGTAGAAGCGGATCGCGCGGCCGCTCGCGCGGATCGCTTCGAGCATGCGGGTGACGCCGAGGGCCGTGAATTCGCCGGTCAGCACCGGCTGCGTCCAGGAAGTCGGAACGAACGATTGCGCCGCCAGGTTGTAGATTTCATCGGGCGCAATCGCCGCCACGAGTTGCGTGACCGAACCCTGATCCAGCAGGTCGCCCGAGACGATTTCGAGGCGGTCGACCAGATGCTCGATTCGTTCGTGCACGTCGGTGCTGGTGCGGCGGGTCATCCCGACGACCCGGTAGCCCTGGGCGAGCAACAACTCGGCAAGATACGAGCCGTCCTGACCCGTGATCCCGGTGATCAGCGCCGTCTTCGGCAAGGGCGTCCCTTTCTCGGATCTCGGTTGCGCGCGGAAAACGTTGCGGCAACCCCGTTTGCCCAATGCCGCACCGGCCGACGCGTGCCCTTCGCTCCAGCCTGCAAAGCCGCGCCGGTCGCCGGCAGGCCGAAAAACCAGCGCGGGGAACCGACGCACTCCTGGTGTGGTTGTTGGCCGGGAGATGACCTACGATTACCTCATCGTCGGGGCCGGGTTCGCCGGTGCGACGGTCGCCGAACGGCTCGCTTCGCAGTGCGAGGCTCGCGTGCTGGTCGTCGACGAGCGGCCGCATATCGCCGGCAACGCCTACGACCCGCTCGACGAGCACGGCATCCGCATCCACCTCTACGGGCCGCACATCTTCCACACTTCGAGCCGGCGGATCGTCGATTACCTCTCGCAATTCACCGCCTGGCAACCCTACGAGCACCGCGTCCTGGCGCGCACCGGCGGCCGCGATATTCCGCTGCCGATCGGCGCCCGCACGATCCGCAGCCTCTACGGGCTCGCGCTTTCGCCCGACGAAATGGAAGCGTTCTTCGAGGCGCGCCGCGAGCCGCTCGCCGAAATCCGCAACTCCGAGGAGGCGATCGTCGCGCGGATCGGCCGCGAACTCTACGAGCTGCTGTTCGCGAACTACACCCGCAAGCAGTGGGGCCTCGAAGCGCGCGAACTCGACGCCAGCGTCTGCGGACGAGTGGCGATCCGCACGAACGACGACGACCGCTACTTCTCCGATACCTTCCAAGCGATGCCGCGCGACGGCTACGGAACGCTGATCGGGCGGATGCTCGCGCAGCCCGGCATCGAGCTCGCGCTCGAAACGAGCTTCGCGCAAGCGGCCGAACGCGTCCGCTTCGAGCGGCTCGTCTACACCGGCCCGATCGACGCCTACTTCGAGCACTGCTACGGTGCCTTGCCGTATCGTTCGCTCGCGTTCCAGTTCGAAACCCACGATCTGGAGCGCTACCAGCGCGCGGCCGTGGTCAACTATCCGGGCCCCGAGCCGTTTACGCGGATCACCGAGTTCAAGGCGCTCACGGGCCAACGCCATCCCAAGACCACGATCGCGCGCGAATACCCGCGCGCCGAGGGCGAGCCCTACTATCCGATCCCGCGGCCCGAGAACCGCGAACGCTACGCCCGCTACGCCCACCGGGCCGAGCGCGAACGCCACGTCACCTTCGTCGGGCGCTTGGCCGAATATCGCTACTACAACATCGACCAAGTGGTCGGCTCCGCGCTGCAAGCATTCGAATCGCTGGCCACCGGGCGCGAGCCCGAAGCGACCCGCGCTCGCTAATCGCGGAAGATTTCGGCGTCCTCTTCGCCGTCGGAGCCGAGGGCTTGGAGGACGGGAGCAACGGTCGTTCCCGCATAGAGCTGGTCAAATGCGATCTGGAGGTCAAGCGTGGCGACGGTGATCGGGCCGCGGCGGTATTCTGTGGTGAAGAGACCTCGGTCGCCGTGTGCCGGCTGCCACGAATAGCGAACGATGTAGCGTCGAGTCGAGTCGACGATGAAATACTCGACCAGCGCCGCAGAGCCGAGGTAGGCGTCCCGCTTGCGCGTGAACTCCTGGCCGACGTGAGCGGAAAGCACTTCGACGACGAGTGTGGGGGAGTGCGCCGCGTCTCCCCGGCGGTCCTCGGGCGCACACGAAACGAAAAGATCCGCGTAGAACGAACCGAGGTCGTGCCCTCGGCGGTCGCGAGGAACCAGCTTCCGGTCGGAACCCTGAACGAAGCACGGCCCGCCATCGAGGGCAGCATGAAAGATCGCATTGAGGTTCGAGATGATGGTTGCGTGTTCGTAGCTGCCGCCGGCAGCGCGCACAACGGTGCCGTCGATCCACTCGTAACGCTCGCTCTGCGCTTGCTCCCAAGCAAGAAAGTCTGCGAGCGAAATCTTCTCCGGTTGCGGTTGATTCATCGCACCTCGCGTATCTCCAGAGCGGAGTTAGCGCTTCGGCGATTGCGGCCCGGCGGCCTGGACGTCCGCTCGGGCGCCTGCTGAAACCCAACGCACACGCTAGCGGCTACTCGACGAGTTTGTGGAGGCCGCGCGGGCGGTCGCTATCGATGCCGCGGGCGCGGCCGACGCCGAGCGCGAGCATCTGCCCGGTGACGAGCCAGGCGAGCGTGTTGAAGGCCTCTCCGACCACGGGTCCGAGCCGCTCGATTCCCGCGAGTTCGGCGCCGAGCGTGTAGCGCAAGGTCTCGCTCGCTTCGGCCTCGGCCAGCGGGCGTGCGACGAGCGCACGCGAGGCCTCGTCGACGATCCCGATCAACGCGGTCCCGGCATCGAGGATCGCGGCGCTGCCGTGGCGGAACTCGCCCGCCGAAAATCCCTCGGCGTGCAGGTAACTCGCTTCCTTGAGTTTGAGCGCGAGTTCGCGCGCGAGCGGGACGCCGTAGCCCGCACCCACGAGCGCGACGCTGTGCCGAAGCGCGAGCCGCTCGGCCGCCCGCTCGAGCGGCGACGGCGGTGCACCGGGGGCGTCGTCGTGCGTCGTGCCGGCGAGCCATATCTCGATCGCGTCGGCCGTTTCGCAGAGCGTGCGCGGACCGCGGTCGCTTGCGCCGCCGACGAGCGCCGCGCCCCACAAGAGGATCGCCATCGTCGCGCTGACGGTCTTGCTCGCGGGCACGGCGCGCTCGATCCCGGCATCGAGCGCGATTGCCAGATCGGCTCGCGCGGCGAGTGGCGAGCCGGGGTCGTTTGTGAGCGCGATCAGCCGCTGCGGTTCGAGCGCTTCGACGGCCGCCAGCGCGTCGGGCGAGCGTCCACTCTGGGAACAGACGACCAGCGTCTTGC
>JBOHTX010000110.1:0-6702 GCA_050733855.1 Vulcanimicrobiaceae bacterium | reverse complement strand
GCGCCGCACGAAACGGTCAGCGCGCTGCTATCCGCCGGCCGCGAGCGCGGCGCGCGCGCGGAGGTCTGGTTCGTTTCGGAGACGGCGCGCACGGCGCCGCTGCAGGCGATCCCCTCGCCCGATTCCGGCGCGCGCGCCGGTGCGCTCGGCGCCCGCACGCGTTTGGACTGGTCCGACGAGCGCGTCAAGCGCTTCATCGCCGTCGTCGACAAGCTGTTCACGGTCGATCGGCTCGGCTGGTATCGTCACGTGCTCGCGATGCGCCTGCTGGTCCCCGACGAGATTCGCTGCGGTGAGCGGATCGTCGACGTCGAAGCGATGCGTTTCCTGCACGCGCTGCGGGCGGCCGCCGCCGAGACGCTTGGCCGTCCGCTCTTGGCGGCATTCATGCCAAACTTCTCCGTCGGTTCCGGCTGGCTCGAGTCGCTCGAGGTGCCTGCCGCCGCTCGGGCACTCGCCGGACTGCGCGATGCGCTCGTCGCGCGCATCGACGAGCCCAACGAAGCGTTTCCCGACGACCCGCGAACGACGACGGGTATCGTGGCTCGCGCGGCTTTCCTCGGCGCGCCGGCCGGTTCGCTCGACGCGCTCTTGCCGGTGCTGATTCCGAGCGACTCGGCGCATGCGGCCCTTGCCGAGCGGCTCTCCGCCTATCGTGCCGCGCTGATCGAACTCTTCGGTGCAACGGCCTCGTCGGTTGAAGCGGTCCGCCTCGGAGCGATGACGCAGCCCAATCACGCGCTCGACGACCGGCTGTGGCAACTCGTCGGAACGGTCGCCGAGGTCTTCGGTGGCGTCGCCGTTGCCTAGAGGAGCCGGGCGACGAACCGCACGCCCTCGTGCGGCCCCTAAAGGAGGATCCGATGGAACCCGCTGCGTTCGTCTTGCCGGTCGTTGCGACCGCCGCCCTCGGGACCGCCCTACTCGTGCCGCTGCGCGATGACCGCGACGGTCGCCGAGCGACGCTCGCGGCGGGCACGGCACCGCTTCGCGCGGTCTTCGGAGCGACGAGCGCCGCCGGTGCGCCGCCGGCTACGCCGCAAAGCTCGCGCCCTCGGCCGAGTGCGATCGCCGCACTCGAGAACCGTGTGCGCGCCTGCGCCGCTGCGACGAGGGGTCTGTGCGTCGGGGTCTCGGCGAGCTTCCGGACGCTCCTGCTCGACGTACGTGTGCCCGAGAAAGCTCTCGAGCCGGCGCTCGATCCGAGCGCTGCAGAACGCTCGTTCGCCGATGAACTGGGCGCCCTGCTCGCTCCGCTGGGGGACGACGAATCGCCGGAATATGAAGCGGCGCTCGAAGCAGCCTCCGCAAGTGAACCCGACGCGGTGCCCGCGCAATCCGAGCGCTGCTGCGGCGAAGCCGTGGAACCCGAGCTGCCAACACCCGCAATCGTCCTCGATCTTGCACCGGCCGCGAGCGGGCGGGTCGTCCCGTTGACGCGTCTGCCGTTGCGACCACGCGCGGCCTCGATTTCGTGGCCGCGTTTGGTCGACGCCGACGCGCCCTCGCTCGCCGGCGCCGAGCGGCGCGCGCTGCTCGAGCGACTCGCGCAGGATGGCGAGAGCGCGCCGCTTGATGCGCTGGCGGCCGCCTATCGCGAAGAAGATCGCGGCGGCCGCATGCTCGCCTTACGGGCGCTCGCGCGGACCGCGGGAGCGGCGAGTGCCCCGATCTTCGCGGATGCATTGCGCGTGGGCAACGACGAGGAGCGCGCCTTCGCCGTCGATGCGCTCGGGGCACTCGGCGAACGCGAAAGCCTCGTGGCCGCGCTGACCGACCGCGTCGAAGCGATCGCGGCACGAGCGGCGCTCGCCTACGTCGGCACCTGGGCGCGCGCGGACTATCTCCGGGAGCTGGGGCCGCATCTCGAGCCGAATCGGATCGAGGCCGTGCTCGCGCTGCTGGCCGGGATCGTGGAGTGATCGCGCTCGACCGCCTGTCGCCGCCGGATGCCGAGCGCATCTTCGCGTTGCTCGAGGCCGCCCGCGAGCGAGCGGCGTCCGATCTCCACATCGACCCGCTGCAAGGCGCCGCCTACCGCATCTTCACGCACGTCGAACGGATTGGCGGCGTCACGCTCGGCAGCGCGGAGATCGCCGCGTTTCTCGAGCGCACGGTCGACCGGCGTGCGCGCGCACGATTGGAAAAGCTCGGGATCGCTGACGCCGTCTACGCGGACGAGCGGATCGGCGCGATTCGCATCCACGCTTCGCGCGGCAAGGAGGGAGAACGCCTCGCGATTCGCTTGCTGGCGCGCTCGATTCCGGAACTCGAGCAACTCGGTCTGCCGCCGGTCGTGGCCGGCTTCGCCGAGTTGCGCTCGGGTTTGGTCCTGATCGCGGGACCGACGGGCTCCGGCAAATCGACGACGATCGCCGCGCTGCTCGATCGCGTCAACGCCATCTCGGCCCGCCACATCGTCACCTTCGAAGACCCGATCGAATACCAGCACCGTTGGCTCCGTTCGATCGTGACACAGTACGAGGTCGGACGCGATGTCGTCGGCTTCGCCGAAGGCATTCGCGGCGCGCTGCGCGCCGATCCGGACGTGATTTTCATCGGCGAGTTACGCGGACTCGAGACGGTGGCCGCCTGCCTCCATGCGGCCGAGACCGGAGCCCTGGTCTTGGCGGCGCTCCACACGCCCTCCGAAAGCGCGCAGGCCATCAACCGGCTGATCGGCCTCTTCCCCTCCGGCGAACAGGAGAGCGCGCGCCTTCGGCTCGCCGACGCTTTGCGCGCGCTGGTCGGCTTGCGCTTGCTCTCGCGCCGCGACGGCAGCGGCTTGCGCCCCGCCGCCGAGATTGCCATTGCCACCGACGCCGTTCGCCGCATCGTCCGCGACGGCGCAACCCACCAGCTTCGTTCGATCGTCGCGAGCGGACGCCGCGACGGCATGCAGACGCTCGAAGCGCACTTGAGCGAACTCGTGGCTGCAGGCGAGGTCGAGCTGGCCGCCGCGCGCGCGGCATCGCTCTATCCCGATGAGATTCGCGAACCCGTTCGCCGACCGTGAAGACGAGCGAGGCGCAGCTCGAGCGCAGCCTGGCGCGACGATGCGGCGAACTCGAACGGCAACTCGCCGAATCGAACGACGGCGTGCGCCTGCTCTCGCGATTGCATGCCGCTTACGCGCGAATCGCAGGCGCCCACGATGAGCCGACGATTACGGCCGAACTGCTGCGCGCGGCCCGCGACCCGCTCGGCTTCAGGCGCGCGGTCTTCTTTGCGCTCGAGGCGGAGCGCTCGATTGCTGCGGTCGCCGAGCTCGACCGCAGCGACGTCGTCGAGGCAAGCGTTGCGGAAGCATTCCTGGGTCCCGGCTCGGCGATCCTCGCCGCCCTGCGCAGCGAACGCGCGTTGCTGACCGGTAGCGAAGGCGAGCTGTCGGCGCCGCTCATCGACGTGCGCGGCTGGTATGCGCTCGCGGCGCTGCCCTCGGCGATTGGGCCGCTCGGCCTCGTCTACCTCGACGACCACGCGGCGCCGGCACCGCTCGAATCCGCGAGCGAGCCGGTGCGCGACCTCGCGCTGATCGCCGGCGTCGCCCTGCACAACGCCCGACTTTTCGCGCGCACGCAGGAGCTGGCGAATCGCGATCCGCTGACCGGCCTCCTCAACCGGCGGGCGCTGCACGAGCGCTTGCTGGCCGCGATCGAGCAGGCGCGGGCACGCGGTAGGTCGCTCACCTACGCGATGATCGATCTCGACGATTTTAAGCGGGTCAACGATACCTACGGGCACGCGGCCGGCGACGAGGTGCTGCGCCGCGTTGGGGAAACGTTGTTACGTGGAACTCGCGACGACGATCTGGTTGCGCGCTATGCGGGCGATGAGTTCGTCGCCCTGTTCTTCAACGTCGATGTGCGCGGCGCGCGCGGGCGGGTCGGCCGCTTGAGCGAGGAGCTGCGCGCGGCCGGCCTGCGCTGTTCGATCGGCGCAGCGTGTTTCCCGAGCGACGCACGCGACGCTGCCGAGTTGCTGGCGGCGGCCGACCGCGCACTCTACGTCGCCAAAGCATCGGGCAAGAACGGCGTCGCCTTCGCGTGAGAGCGGCGGGAATCGCGCCGCGGCGAGCGAATCGCCGCGCACCTGTCTTCCCGCGCGATTCCGTTCGCGCGGTGCGCGCGTGGGAGGCGATCGAAATGCTTCGCGACCGTAACCGCTCCGGCTTCGCGTCATCGCTCGTGGGGCGCGATCGCGAGTTGCGCAGGCTGCAGTTGCTCGCGCGTACGGCCGGAGCAGGAGAGCCAATCGTGCTGGCCGGTCCGAGCGGATGCGGGAAGAGCGCTCTGGTACAGACGCTGGTCCGCAGTCTCGCAGGCGAAGTCGCACCGCAGGTCGTCGACGCGAGCGACGAACTCGACGAGGCCGCACTCGCGCCGTGCGGCACCTGCACCATCGTCGCCTTCCGCCCGCCGAACGCGGGCGACGGCGGGCTGCGCGGCGCGCTGCTCGCGCGCGCAGCCGTCGCGGGGACGCTCGTTTGCTTACGCCCGCTCTCACCGATCCTTACGGCCCGGGCGTTGCGGGCTCGTCCGGAATTTACGCGTGCGCCCGACGACGCGACCCTGCTGGCGATTGCGAGTGCGACCGGCGGCGATCTCGCGGACGCGATCGAACTCGCAGCCCGGCTCGTCGCCGAACCGGCAAGCGCACTCGTTTCGCCGCGGGCCCTGCGCGAGGTCGGCTTGCAGTGGGCGCAGCTGGACCAGTTCGCTCGCGCCGTGCTGACGACGGCGGTCGCACTGGGAGACGGTACGCCTTGCGACGATCTCGGCGCGGCGATGCGTTGCGCTGCGGCGGCGATCGAGGCGGCGCTGGCAACGCTCGAAGCGTGCGGGCTGCTGGCTATCGAGGGCGACCTGCTGCGCGCGCCGACTCCTACGATCCGGTCCGCGCTCGCCGAACTCGCCGTGCGGCCGTCCGCCCCCTCGATCCACGCCCGGATCGCCGAGCGCCTGGAAGGCCGCGCACGCCCGCTCGGCGATCAGACCCTACGTCTCTTAGCCGAACAGTGCGCGCTCGCCCGCGATCGCGAACGCGCGACCATTTTCGGCTGCTCCGCCGCAACCCGCGCGATCGAGCGCGGCGAATTCGCAGCGGCGGTCGAGATCTACCGGCGCTTGATCGGCCTGGGCGGCTCCCCGGAAACGCTCGCCACCTTCTACGACGGGATCGCATTTGCGCAGCGGCGGCTCGGCGATTTCGCCGGCTCGCGCACGACGCTCGAGCGTGCGCTCGATCTCTGCTCGGCATCGCGCGAGAGGGACGTCGCGGTTCGGCTTTGGCACGCGCTCGCGTATGCGTCGCACTATGCCTTCGATTCGCGCGCCGCGGACGCGGCGCTCGGCCGCATGCGCGAATCGATCGAAGCCGAGGGCGCGAGCTACCGGCGTTTCCGCGCCGAGGTTACCGAAGCGCTCTTCGCCGGCGACGCGGCTCAGGTAGCGCGCATGCGCTGCGCGCTCGCGTGCGCCGAGGAACACACCCTCCGCTCGCCCGAACTCGCCGCCCTCCGCGACGACCCCGGACTCACGCGGGCGCAGGCACGGCTCGCAGCCCTCGTCGCCGATCCCGAAGAGCGCGCTAAGGCTTCGAACCGTAGCATCGTTTGCGGCGATCGCGCGGGTCGCGCGAGCGGAGCGGCGGCCCGCCTGTGGCGCTCGATCGAAGCGCTTCACGAAGGTGCGCTCGCAAGCGCGCAGACGACGGCCGCCACCGCGCTGATCCTGGCGGAATCCGGCACTCTTCCGGTGCACGCGGCGGCGGCGCACGCGCTGCTCGCCGAGTGCGCGCTCGAGGCGGGGCGGCTCCCGCTCGCGCGCACTCATCTCGAACAGGCGCTGCGCCGCCGAACTCCGGCCGATTATCGTTCGTTCGGCGTCGCGCTTCAACTCGCGGCCTGGACCGCCGGCGAGCCCCAATGGTGCTCCGCATCCGAAGGCTTCGACGAACGTATCTGGCGCGACGGTCTCGACCCGCGCATCGCGCGTTTCCTTGAGGGGCGGGTGCTCGCGCTCGTGCCGGTCGATCCCGAGGGTGCGCGCCGCCTGCTCGAACGCTTCGCCGGCCGCTGCGCGAGTTCGTTTGGTGCACTTGGGCTGTTCGCGCTCGCTGCGATGATCGACGACCGCCAAGCGCGCGAACGCGTCCGCGGGCTGCTCGTAAACGAGGCATCGCGTACGCCACGAGCCCGCGCTGAGCTGGCCGAGTTCGAGGGCTCGCTCGCCGCGCGCGAGGGCAAGCGCGCCCGCGCGCGCCAACTCTATCTGGCGGCGGCGCGCTGCTTCGATGAACTCGGATTCGTGGTTCGCGCACTGCGCGCACGCGCGTTCGCCGGCGAGCGCGCTGCGGCCGAGTGCGCCGCTGCAGCGCTCGCTGCGGGCGACCTCGTCGTTCCGCTGCGCGCCTCCGCGCACGCGCTCAGTTCGATGCGCGGATGAAGGCGATGTGGGCGACGTTGACGATCAATTCGATCGGCTTCGGTTCGCGTTCGGTGCGCGCGACGATCGTCACAAACGACGTGCCGCCGCCGGCGATGGCCTTGCGGATCGCGTCGACGTAGCTCTCGGTCGTGTAGAAATCGCGGTCGGCGATGTGGAGCTGAAAGGTGCGCTTGAAGACGACCTCGCGGCCGCTCGCGTCGCCGCCGCGCGTGGGAGCAGCCGGCGTGCGCGTCGTCGCTGTGCGCGCCGCGGC
>JBOHTX010000109.1:0-6708 GCA_050733855.1 Vulcanimicrobiaceae bacterium | reverse complement strand
ATCGAGGCGTGGTTCAGCTCGTCGGAGATGAGGCTGTTCCCGGCGGTCCCGATCGTCGGCAGCAAGCCCTCGTTCGCGTTCCAACACGAAACGTACGTCAGTGCCGCTTCGAACCCGAAAAAGCTTGCGATCTTCTCTTCGAGCCGGCGATGGATATCGAAGGTCCCGCAGATGAAGCGAACCGAGGCGGTCCCGGCCCCGTAGCGTTCGAGCCCTTCGATTCCGGCCCGCACCACCTCGGGATGATCGGCGAGCCCGAGGTAATTGTTGCTCGAGAGGATCAGGATATCGCCGGCTTCTGCGATCCGGGCGTGCGCCGCCATCGGGCTCGTGAGATGCAAGAGGCGCTTGTACGTTCCGGCCGCGCGCAGCGCCGCGAGTTCGGCGCGCAGCTTCGCATCGTAGGCCGCGTTCACTGCGGCGACTCCACGTCGAAGACGATCTTGGCCGCCGCGCCGGAGCGCATCAGCTCGAATCCTTCGCGAAAGGCCGCAAGCGGCAAGACGTGCGTGATGATCGGGCGTAGATCGATCCGGCCCGCGCGCACCAGCGCCTCCATCTGATACCAGGTCTCGAACATCTTGCGTCCGTTGATGCCGAGCACCGTGAGTCCCTTGAAGATGATCCGCTCGGCCAGGTCGAGCGCCACGTCGTTCGGCGGAATCCCAAGCAGCGCGGCCCTTCCGCCGCGCCGCAACAAATGCAATCCGAGGTCGATCGCCGAGGCGCTGCCGGACATCTCGAGCAGGGCGTCCGCGCCGAGCCCGCCGGTTCGGGCCGCGATCGCAGCGACGACGCCGGGATCGTTCGCATCGAACACCGCATCGGCGCCGAGCCGCTCCGCAAGCGCAAGTTTCGCCGGATTCACATCGATCGCAAAGACCGCCGAAGCCCCCGCCGCGCGCGCGACCGGAATCGCCATCAAGCCGATCGAGCCGACGCCCGTGATCGCGACGCTGCGGGCCGAGACGCCGGCCGCCATCACCGCATGCACGGCGTTCCCGAGCGGATCGAAGATCGCCGCCGCCTCATCGGGGATCGCCGGATCGAGCGACCACACGTTGCTTGCCGGAACCCGCACGAAATCGGCAAACGCCCCGTCGATATCGATCCCGAGGATCCGCACGTGCTCGCAGATGTGCGCCTCGCCGGTTCGGCAAAGCACGCAGCGCCCGCACGAAAGGTGTCCCTCCGCGCAGACGCGTTCGCCGAGCTCGAAGCCTTCGACCGCGGAACCGAGCGCCGCGATCGTCCCGACGAACTCATGCCCGATCACGAGGGGCGGGACGATCCGTCGCTGCGCCCAGCTGTCCCACTCCTCGATGTGCCGGTCGGTCCCGCAGATCCCGGCCTTGCGGACCCGGATCAGCACGTCGGTCGGGCCGGGCGCCGGGACCGGCACGGTTCCGAGCGAGAACCCCGGCGCCGCCTCCACTTTCCGTAGGGCCGTCATCCTCGCCGGCAGTTCACGGTCCGCGACCTCGCTCGGCCGCCCAACGACGCGCATTCGAAACGGCTTCGCGGCCGCCCACGGCCCTTCCGCGTACCCGCGGCGCGCCGCCACGGCGCCGCTCAGGATGCGAGCGGCGCGACCCCGTCAACGAGGTCGGCGACTGCGGCATCGATCAGGCGGCTGCGTTCGCGGACGGAGCCGGCGGCGATGAGGCCGTCGAGAGCCAGCAGCGCCAACCCGTGGGTCAGCCCCCAGGCGGCAAACGCATCGCCGCGCACGCGCTCGGGCGCGCGGGCCGCACCGCGGTAGGGCAGGTCGCGCAAGATCCCAAGCAAGATTGCGAAAGCGGCCTCGGCGGCTGCGGTAAGCCCGGCGTCGACCGCGGCGCCGGCCCGCTCGCGGCCGAACATGAGGCGGTACAGCGCCGGATGTGCCGTCGCGAAGCGAACGTAGGCGCGCCCCGCCTCGAACAAGCGTGCCCGAGGATCCTTGGTCGCGGCGGCCGCGGCGAGAGCCGCCGCGAACCGCTCGAAGCCGACCCGCGCGACTTCGGCCAGCAAGGCTGCTTTGTCAGGGAAATGGGCGTAGGGCGCGGCGTGGCTGACGCCGCACCGCCGCGCCAGTTCCCGCAAGGTGAAGTCGGCCGTACCGCTGCGCTCGAGGGCCCCGAGCGCGGCGGCGACGAGCGCCCCCCGCAGATCGCCGTGGTGATAGCGGCCTCGCGCCTTCCGCACGGGAGCTTCCGACTTGGGGGCAACGGGTGGGCGCCGCATCTTGACATGGGAAAGATTCGGCGCTAGGATCGGAAGGCCTGTATCTTTACGCAAGAAAGATTGGGGTCGGCGCGGATGGGTTATCACGTCCTGGTTTTCGTCCACGTGCTCAGTGCGATCGTGGCCGTTGGCTACAACGCGACCTACGCCGTCTGGTTCGCGCGGGGAGGGATGCAGCGCGAGCACCTCGCCTTCGCGTTGCGCGGCATCAAGTTCATGGACGACTTCGTCGCGAATCCGGCCTACTTCGTGCTGCTGCTAAGCGGCGCGGCGCTGGTCCACCTCTCCGGGCGTCCCTGGAACGAACTATGGATCGAGCTGGCGCTCGCGCTCTGGCTCGTTTTGATCGTCGCCGCCTACGGCGCCTACACTCCCGCCCTCTCGAACCAAATCCGCGTCCTCGCCGCAGCCGGCCCCGACGCAGCCGCCTACAAGGCCGCCGACGCGCGCCAAACGGTCGTCGGCATCGCGCTGGTCGTCGTCGCGCTCGCGGTCGTCGGCCTCATGGTCTTCCGACCCGGCGGCGCGTAAACGCCAATGGCACCGCTCGTCGTCTTGTTGGTTTCGTTTGCGGTCTTCGCGACGCTCGGCGCTGCTGGAGTCGGGGTCTTCGTTCCGTGGCCCGCCGCGCTGCGCTTCGCGCTCCTGGTGATGTTCCTGGTCACCGCCTGCGCGCATTTCACGAAGTCGCGCGCCGATCTGGTCCGGATGGTTCCTCCCGCATTCCCGAATCCGGAATTGCTGGTGACGTTGACCGGCGTGCTCGAGCTCGCCGGCGCCATCGGACTGCTCCTCCCCGCGACCCGTCCGGCGGCCGCGCTCGGCCTGATCGTCCTGCTGCTCGCGCTCTTCCCCGCAAACATTCACGCGGCGCGAAGCGGCCTCACGCTGCGGGGGCGCCCCGTCACTCCGCTCGCCCAGCGCACGGCGATACAGCTCATCTTTCTCTCCGCCATCGCACTCGCCGGATTCTTCCCCACCTGACACGCGCGCAACAGATCCCCACGTACGCAAACGGACGGTGCGAGCGGGGCGCGTGCCTCGTTGCCGGGGCCTCCAGCTTGCCGGCGGAGCCGATGAGGAGCGGGCGACGAACCGCACGCCTCGTGCGGCTTCCAATCGATGGCGGGAGCCGGCAAGTGGAGGAGTAGCGTCGGCGCACGGATGCGCCGGCGCGGGCGTCCCCGGCAACGAGGTGCGCGCCCCGCTCGCACCCGGCAGCGATCCGGAAAACGCGCGCCGCAGACCTCAGCCGTAACGCCCAGTGATGTAATCTTCGGTGCGCTTGTCGTGAGGGCGGGTGAAGATCTCGGAGGTGGTGCCAACTTCGATCAACTCGCCGGACAAAAAGAAGGCGGTGAAGTCGGAGACGCGGGCCGCTTGTTGCATCGAATGCGTGACGATCACGACCGTGTATTCTTTGGTCAGCTCGCCGATCAGATCTTCGATCTTCGAGGTCGCGATCGGATCGAGCGCCGAGGCCGGTTCGTCCATCAGGATCACTTCGGGCTCGACGGCGAGCACGCGCGCGATGCACAGCCGCTGCTGCTGACCGCCGGAGAGTTCGAGCGCGGAGCGGTGCAAGCGGTCGTGAACTTCGTCCCAGAGCGCGGCCCGGCGCAGGGCGCGCTCGGCGATCTCTGCCAGTTTCCCACGGTGGCGTTCGCCGTGGATGCGCGGACCGTAGACGACGTTCTCGAAGATCGATTTCGGAAAAGGGTTGGGGCGCTGAAACACCATCCCGATCCGATGCCGGACGGTGACCGCGTCGACGCCTGGGGCGTAGATATCGTCGCCGTCAAGCGTTACCTCGCCGCTGACGCGGGCCCCGGGGGTCAGGTCGTGCATCCGGTTGAGCGCCCGGAGGAAGGTCGATTTTCCGCTGCCGGAGGGGCCGATCAACGCGGTGACTTGGCGGTCGGGGATGCTCAGATTGGCGCCCTTGATGACGTGCGTCGAACCGTAAGAAACGTTGAGATTGCCGACCTTCATCTTCTCGTCGAGCGAGGCCGGCGGAACGGCGTGAGCGTCGAGCATCGGGCGGCTGCCTTTCGGGACGCTCGCCGGGGTTTCCGGCCCGGCGAACGCGACGATCATCGCGCAGCGAGGTTAGGAAGAGATTATCGTGTAAGGCGCCGCTCGAATGAATGAAAAACGGGCCGCCGAACCGCAAACTCCCGTTTGGCGCAATCGGCCACCGAGTGGCGGCCCGGAGGGCAATGGGGGGCACCTAAGCCAAGGCACCGAGGCGGTCGACGGCTGGCGCGGCCTTGCCATCCTGCTCGTACTCGGCTACCACACCTGGCTTTTCTCCTGGCTGACCCCGCAGCTCACGGTCGGCGGAATCGCACTCCCGCTCGATGCCTTCGTGCGCACCGGATACCTCGGCGTCGAGCTGTTCTTCGCGATCAGCGGTTTCTGCCTGTTCCTGCCGTACGCACGGGCCGCGCTGGCCGGTCGCTCGCCCCAGAGCCTGCGCAGCTTCGCGCACCGGCGTGCGATCAAGATCGTGCCGTCGTATCTGCTCGCACTGCTGGTGACGGCAGCGCTTGCGGCTTGGCGCTTCGCAACGCCGCAGGCGCTGCTCGGGGCGCTCGCTTCACACCTGGCGCTTTTGCAAAACTGGTCGAACGATCCGTTCGGCCAAGACAACTCGGTGCTGTGGAGCCTCGGGGTCGAGGTGCAGTTCTATTTGATCTTCCCGCTGCTCGCGTTGCTCTTCGCGCGCGCGCCGCTCCCCACCGCGCTCGCGATGGGCGCGCTCGCGCTCGGCTATCGCCTGGCGCTCGCGCCGTGCTGCCTGGCCGTCGAGCCGGTCATGCGCCAGGTCCCGGCCTACCTCGATCTCTTCGCGGCCGGAATGTCGGCGGCGTATCTGCTCGTTGCGCTGCGCGCGCGCATTGCGCCGTCGGCGTTGCGCAGCGCGGCCGCTACCGCGGCGGCGCTGGCGCTCGCGCTCGCGGCCTGCGCGCTCGTCCTCTCGTGCAATGCGGTGCAGTACGATCCACACGGCGCGGACCGCTGGGCGCTGTGGCATCGCTCGCTGCTGGCCCTCGTGATCGGCGGTCTGCTCCTGACGTCGTGCCTGGCGGCGCGCTGGTGGCGGACGCTCGTCGCCAACCCGCTCCTGTGGTTTCTCTCGGTGATTTCGTACAATCTGTACCTCTGGCACACCGTGATCCTGATCTGGATGTGGAAGCACGGGGTCCCGCACGCGGCCACCCCCGATCCGCACCAAGACGATCATTGGAAGCCGCTCTACATCGCGCTCGGCTGGAGCGTTTGCCTGATCGTCTCGACCGCACTGACGTACTTCGTCGAACGCCCGCTGCTCGCGACGGTTCGGCCGCATCGCTTCGCCTTCGATTGGGGCCGGCTCGTGCGACGGCTGCGCGGCCCGGGGCTTACGGCGCGGGCGCCGGGGCCGTCGCTCGGCTCGGGAAGACGCACGTAAAGGTCGCGCCCAATCCGAACTCCGATTCGACGAAGACCGTGCCGCCGTGCGCTTCGACGATCTGCTTGACGATCGAGAGACCAAGTCCTGTTCCGGAGGTCTCTCGCGCGCGCGAACGTTCGACCACGTAGAAGCGTTCGAAGACGTGCGGCAGGTCGTTGTAGGGAATGCCGACGCCGGTGTCGCGCACGCTCAGGGAGACGGTTCCCTCCCCCGGCGCAATCTCGACGGCAACCGAACCGCCGGCCGGCGTGTGGCGCAGGGCGTTGTCGACCAGGTTGACGAGCACTTGCGCGATCCGGTCGGGATCACCGTTGACGCGCGGACGCTCGCCGGCCAGCGAAAGCCGCACGCGCAGCGCTTCGGCGCGCGGCCCGAAGGTGCCCAGGATGTTTTCGGCGACGCTCGCCAGGTCGACCGATTCGCGGCGCAGGCGCAAGCGCCCGGATTCGGCGCGCGAGAGATCGAGCAGGTCCTCGACCAGTTGCACCATGCGATCCACTTCGCTTTTGATCTGCGGCAAGAAGATGCGGGGCGCATCGGCGTCGCTTGGGTCCTCGAGGATCGTCTCGATCATCAGGTTCACCGACGAGAGCGGCGTCCGCAGTTCGTGCGAGACGCTGGCGACGAAATCGCGTCGCGTCCGTTCCAATTCGTGCAGCCGCGTCTCGTCGCCGGCGATGACGAGAGCCCCGGGGGCATCGTCGAAGGGTAGGGTCGCCACGGTGAGCACGCGCGAACCGTTGGGGCCGGCGAGCGTAATGCGCCCGCGGGAGGGGTGGCCTTCGAGCGCCTCGCGGACCCGGCGATCCAAATCGTACGAGGGGACGACTTCGATCAGGGCGCGGCCGAGGACCGGCCGCGCGCCGAAATCGAAGATCGTGGCCGCGGCGGCATTGACGGAATCGAGGTGGCCGCGGGCGTCGATGGTGACGATCCCGACGGTCAGCGAGCGCAGCAGTTGTTCGAAGCGCGCGTCGGCCGGCGGCGGCGCTTCCGGCGCGGGCGGCGTGCGCGCGGGCACGCGG
>JBOHTX010000108.1:0-6844 GCA_050733855.1 Vulcanimicrobiaceae bacterium | reverse complement strand
TTCGTCGCCCCGCTCCTGGCTTGAAATCCGCACGAGGACGTGCGGTTCGTCGCCCCGCTCCTGGCTTGAAATCCGCACGAGGACGTGCGGTTCGTCGCCCCGCTCCTCATCTTCGCCCGCAGGGAAACCATGAACGTCATCGATCTGATCGAGCGCGAGCAGCGCAAAGCCGAAGTTCCCGAGTTCCGTCCGGGCGACTCCGTCAAAGTCTACTCGAAGGTGATCGAGGGCGGCAAAGAGCGAACCCAGATGTTCGAGGGCGTCGTGACCGTGCGCAAGGGCGGCGGCTCCGGTGAATCGTTCACGGTCCGGCGGCTCTCGCACGGGGTCGGGGTCGAGAAGTCGTTTCTCATCCACAGCCCGCGCGTCGAGCGCATCGAAGTGAGCAAGCGCGGGATCGTCCGCCGCAGCCGCTTGTACTATCTCTCGGAGAAAGTCGGCAAAGCGGCCCGCATCAAGGAACGGAAGGTCGCGCGATAACGGACGGAGCGCGCGCGACGTGACGCCACTCGAACTCTTCGGCATCATCTGCGCCCTGATCGTGCTGCGGATCGCGATGTCGGTGCGCCCGGTCTCGGTCGCTGGCGGCGGCGAGATCCAAACGAGCGGCGATGCGCTCGTGCCGAGTGCCCCGCGCAGCGGCTCGCCGTTGTCGGCGGTCGTCAAAGAATACCTCGACGCCTTCATCGTGGCCGGCTTGGTTGCGCTCTTCCTCATCACGTTCGTCGTTCGGACCTTCTACATTCCCTCGGGTTCGATGGAGCCGACGCTCGAGATCAACGACGTGCTGCTGGTCAACGAATTCCAATATCGCTTTTGGCCGCCGCACGATGGCGACGTCGTGGTCTTTCAACCGCCGATTCCAACGCCGAACGACTTCATCAAGCGCATGATCGCCGGGCCCGGCCAGACGCTGCGCATCCAAAACGGGATCGTCTATCGCGACGGCGTCGCGCTCGACGAACCGTACATCGCGCAGAAACCGGCGTACGCGCTCACGATCAAGAACTACGACATCTACGTCGGCGGGCAACCACTCGATCCGACCCAAGCCAACATCCCGCCGCGCAGCGACTGGACGGCGCCCGACCGCATCCCCAAGGGCTGCTACTTCATGATGGGCGACAACCGCAACGATTCCGAGGATTCGCACATTTGGGGCTTCGCACAAGAGCACGGCACCTTTTGGAGCGGCCCGCTGCGCGGCCAAAAAGCCAGCTTCACCGGCCGCGCCTTCCTGATCTTCTGGCCGCCGGGGCGCATCCACACGCTGTGAAATGAGCCGGGCGACGAACCGCGCGCCGCCGAGTGGCGGCTGGGGGGGAACGGGGGGCACGCCGCCCCGTTCTTTGTGCAGTCCAATCTTCGGCAGGGTTGGGGAACAGAGGGGCCGGCGAGTGCCGGCCCGGGGGGCAACGGGGGGCACGCCGCCCCGTTGTCCAACGGACACGCCGCCCCGTTGTTAAAATCCAGGACCGCTTGGCGGCTCGGCTGGCAGGTCGCGCTGCTCGCGCTCATCGCAGCGCTCGCGCTCGGGGTCCGCCCGGGCGAAGTGAGCGGCTCTTCGATGGAACCGCGGATCGCCGACGACGAATACGTGCTGATCGATACGCTGGCCTATCGGATGGGCCGTCCGCAACGCGGACAGGTCGTCGCCTTCCAACATCCAAGCGCCGCACCCGAGGTGTTCCTCAAGCGGATCGTCGGGCTACCGGGCGACCGGATCGCGATCGCGCGCGGGACCGTGTTCGTCGACGGCCGCAAACTTTTGGAACCGTACGTTCGTTTTCGCGATGCGCGGAGCTATCCGCCACTGAGAGTTCCGTCCGGTGCGTATTACGTGCTCGGCGACAACCGCGTGGAAAGCTACGACTCGCGCGCCTGGGGCTTCGTCCCGGCCGGCGATCTGATCGGACGCGCGCTCTTCTGCGTCTGGCCGCTCGCCCATTTCGGCCCGATCCGATGAACTCCGAGCTTGCGCTGCAGTGGTATCCGGGTCACATGGCGCGGGCGATGCGGCGCTTGCGGGACGACCTGCGCGCCTGCAACCTGGTCGTCGAGGTCCGCGATGCGCGCATTCCGCAGAGCGGCGCGAATGCCGCCCTCGGGCGCGCAATCGGCGCGCGACGGCGCCTGATCGTGCTGGCGCGCGCCCAGCTCGCCGACCCGGTGGCGACGGGGGCTTGGCTCGCGCATTTGCGGGCAGACGGAACGGCCGCGCTCGCGCTCGATGCGAAGACTCCGGCCGGCAAAGCGCTCCTGCGTGCCGCGCTGGCGTCGCTCGTCGGCAGGCGTCGCAGCGCGCGAGCGCTCGTGGTCGGGGTCCCCAACGCCGGCAAATCGACCGCGATCAACGCGCTGGTCGGGCGGCGGGTCGCGCGAGTCGAGGACCGTGCCGGAGTCACCCGGGGCGCGCAGTGGTTCAAGCTCGGCGGCGCCCTCGAACTGCTCGATACCGCCGGCATCCTCGCCCCGAAACTCGAGGAGCCACAAGCGCGCTGGAAGCTCGCGGCCGTCGGCGCCGTGCCGCGGGCGCGCTACGACGCCGAGGACGTCGTCGCGCACCTGCTGGCCTGGAGCGAAGGGCGCCGCGGGCTGCCGAGTTTGGAAAGCTTCGCGCAATTGCGCGGACACCTGCGGCGCGGTACGCTACCGGACGTGCACGCCGCCGCCGCGACCTACCTGCGGGCTTGGAACGAGGGCCGCTTCGGTGCGATGACGCTCGACGATCCGCCATGACGGCGCCCGAGCGCCGCGAGCGGCGACGCCTGGGGCGGCTCCATCGGATCGAGCGCGAGCTGCGGGCGGTGGGGATCCGCGCGATCGGCGGGCTCGACGAAGTCGGCCGCGGGCCGCTCGCCGGGCCGGTCGTCGCCGCCTGCGTCGTGCTCGAACGCCCGCTGATGCTGCCGGGACTCGACGATTCCAAGCGCGTCCCGGCCGCCCGGCGCGAACGGCTCGCCGATCAGATTCGCGGCCAGGCGCTGGCCTTTGCGATCGGCGAGGCCGGTGTCGCCGAGATCGACGCGATCAACATCCATCGCGCCGGGCTGCTCGCGATGGAACGTGCGCTGGCGGCGCTTGCGGTCGAGCCGGAGTTTCTGCTGATCGACGCCTTCCGGGTGGCCGCCTACGCCGGGCCGCAGCGGGCGATTGCAGGCGGCGACGCCTGCTGCGCCGCGATCGCCGCCGCCTCGATCCTGGCCAAAGTCCACCGCGACCGGCTCCTGTGCGAGCTGGACGCGCTCTTTCCGTGCTACGGCTTTGCCGTCCACAAGGGGTACGCGACGGCCGCGCACCTGCAGGCGCTGGCCCAACACGGCCCCTGCCCCGCCCACCGGCGCAGTTTCGCGCCGGTCCGCCTGGCGCTCGGGGCCCGCTCGTGAGCGAACGCGCGCAGCTCGGGCGGGCCGGGGAAGCGCGGGCGGCGGCGCACTTGAGCGCGCTCGGTTTCGAGATCCTGCGGCGCAACCTCCGCGGACCGGCCGGCGAGATCGATATCGTCGCGCGCGAGGGCCAGACGTTCGTGTTCGTCGAGGTCAAGGCGCGCCGCACGCGCCGTTTCGGACGGGCGCTGGGCGCGGTCGACGCCCGCAAGCGCGCGCGCCTGCGCGCGGCCGCTGCAGATTTCTTGCAGTTCTACGCGCCCGATGCGCAGGCGCGTTTCGACGTGCTGACGATCGATTGCGAGGGAATCCGTTTGCATCGCAACGCGTTCTGGTAAGAGCGCGCAGGATTTCTCGGAAAGGACCAGGGACGTGCCGCACGCGTGAGCGTCAGCCTTACTTCCAGGCCGGTCGACGAGCCAACGCTG
This sequence comes from Vulcanimicrobiaceae bacterium, assembly GCA_050733855.1. Classification (GTDB taxonomy): domain Bacteria; phylum Vulcanimicrobiota; class Vulcanimicrobiia; order Vulcanimicrobiales; family Vulcanimicrobiaceae; genus JBOHTX01. Next base: position 3,030 of record JBOHTX010000108.1, on the reverse strand, counting down.
CGGCGGTCGGTCACCCCATGGGGTTCGTTCTCGTGGGGATACTCGGATGTCGGCGCCGATATTTTCGTGGGCCTGGGCTTGGTCTTGGGCGCCGCGGCCGGCGCTTCGAACGTCGCCTTTTTGTTCGCGGGCCTGGTTTACGTCTGCATCGGGCTCGCCTACACGGAATTGGCGGCGGCCTATCCGGTCGCGGGCGGCGGACAGTATTTCGTCTTTCGCGGCCTCGGCGATATTTTCGGTTTCATCGCCGGCTGGGCGGTGCTGCTCGATTTCACGATCGACATCGTGCTGTTCGCCTGGAGCTGCATCGATTACCTCAGCCGGCTGATGCCGTTCCTCAGCTTCACCGCGCATCCATGGACGCACTTTTGGGTGGTCTTCGCGGTGATCGCGTCGCTGGCACTCCTCAACGTCATCGGCGTCCGTGAAAGCTCGGCCTTCAACGAACTCGTCAGCGGGCTCGACGTGGTCAGCGAGACCGCGATCCTCTTCTTCGGCTTCTTGTTTGCGTTCCGGCCCGAGCTACTCGTGCACACGATGCAGACGAGTTGGCCGACGCCGTTCGGTTTGATGCAGGGCACCTCGCTTGCGATCATCTCGTTCGTGGGTCTCGAATCGATCTCGCAGGCCGCCCAGGAGACGCACCGGCCGGCTTCGGTGATCCCGCGCACCTCGATCGGACTGATTCTGACGATCTTGATCTTCGCGCTCGCGTACTCGAACTTGGCGCTCGGGATGCAGCCCTGGCACCCGCTTCCGCTCGGGCCCGGCGGACATCCGCAGCCGCTCTGGCAGTTCCTCGGCAACGTCGACAACAACGGCGCGGCGGTCGCGGTGCTCGCCTCGTACGTGCCCTTCTGGGGGGCGCTGGCGGCCTTCTACGTGCCGGTGCTCGGTGCGACCCTGGTGCTGATCTCGAGCAATTCGGGCGTCTTCGGCAGCTCGCGGATCGCCTATGCGATGAGCGGAACGCGGCTCCTGCCGAGCGTCTTCCAGCGCGTCCATCCGAAGTTCCGCACGCCGGCGGTCTCGATCGTCTTCTTCTGCGGCTTCGCGGTGCTCGAACTGATCTTCGCTGCACTGCCGAGCCTTTCGCCCGGCATCCATCACACCTACGATCGCCTCTTTCACGGCGAGAACGGGATCAGTTTTCTCGGCGACCTCTACGCCTTCGGCGCCGCGACCAGCTACTCGTTCGTCTTCATCGCCTTGATCTCGCTGCGCCTGTACGATTCCCAGAGCCCGCGCCAGTTCAAGATGCCGTTCAACGTGCCGATGCGCTTCCGGGGCAATCCGGTCGAGTTTCCGCTGCTCGCGGTCATCGGCTTTCTCGGGATCGCCTCGATCCTGGTGTTCACCTTGATCACCCACGAGATCGGACGCATCGCCGGGCCCCTCTGGATCGTGATGGGGCTGCTGGGATACCTCCTTTACCGGAGGCGCAAGGGTCTGCCCGTCTTCCGCTCGCAGGCGCATGATTGGCGCAAGGCGCAGGTGAATATCTTGCAGGAGGCCGGAGAGCTCGAACTGATGGACCAGTATCTCGTGAACGTCAAGGCGATGGACGCCCGGCGAGCGCAAACGCCGAGCGCCCCGTGAAGCGCCTCGTCTCGTCGCGGACGTACGGACGCTGGCGCGCCGCGAACGGCAGCTTGTTCGTCGTGTGCGGCGCGGCGATCGCGATCCGAACCGCGATGATCGTCGGGGCGAGCCCGTCGGCGATTCCGGCTTACGTGTTGGGCGCGGCGCTGGTGGCGCTCGGCATCGTTCGGATTCGCGGATACCTGCGGAGTCCGCGCTCGTGAACGAGGTCCATCCGCACGAAATCGGGATCGTCGTCGGACTGCTGGTGCTGGTGGCGATCGCGGCGACGCTCTACTGGATGTTGCACCCTCCGACCACGAGCGCTGAACAGGCCGCCTCGGCGACCGAACGCGACCTCGAAGAGATCATCGGCAGCATCATCATCGTGTTCTCCGAAGAGATCCACTCCGAGCACATGCTGGCGCTGGCCGCGCGCCTGGCCCGTAAGGAGCGTGCCGTCTTGCTGGCCGCCTACGTGATCGAGGTCCCGCACACCCTGCCGATCGATGCGGCGATGGAGAGCGAGCACCGCGAGGCACTGCGCGTGATGCAGATCGCGGAGACGATCGGCCGCAAGAATAACCTCGAGATCGCAACCGAGATCGTCTCCGCGCGCCAAGTATCGCAAGGGGTCCTCGAACTCGCAAAGCGCAAGGACGCGCACCTCATCGTGCTCGGCTCTTACCGTGAAGGGAAGTATGCCGGCGCCCCGCTCGGCCGCGCGATCGAAGTGATCGCCGCGCACGCTTCGTGCGACGTCCTGATCGGCATCCAGGGCATTCGCGGCAAGATTCTGACGCCGCCGCCGATCGAAAAAGTCCCAGCCGCCGCCAACGGCGAGCGGGCGCGTTAAGCCTGCGGCGGCGCCGCGCGACCGAAGAGCCTATCGGAGCGAGCCGATCGGCCGATAGTGCAGGCTGCCGCGGCGGCCTACGGCCGGCGACCCCTTGCGCTCCGGCGGCTTGGCGTGATAGGTGATGCGTGAGCCATCTGCCGAGGAGCCCTCATGCAAGCGCGCGTCTTCGTTCCCGAAACGAAACCGGCAACCGAATGGGTGCGCGGGCGCCTGCTTCAAAAGATGAGCCCGAGGACGACCCATTCGCGCCAGCAGAAGCGCTGGCTGCTGGCACTCGAGCCATGGGCGCAAGGCCGCGGCTTCGTGGGGCCGGAGTGGCGCTTTTGGATCCCGGCCGAGGGCGGCGTCTCGGGCGCGCTGACGCCGGACGTCGCCTACGTCTGTTCCGAGCGTCTTCGCGCACTGGCGCCGCAAGACGAGGAGGAACCTCCGATCGCGCCGGACATCGCCATCGAAGTTCGGTCGAAAGGTGATCGGCAGGCCGATATCGAGTGGAAGATTTCGCGCTACCTTGAATCGGGGGCGCAACTCGTCGTCGTCGACGATCCGCAGCAGCGCACGATCTCGGCGTACGATCCCCGCCACGATAT
>JBOHTX010000107.1:0-6914 GCA_050733855.1 Vulcanimicrobiaceae bacterium | reverse complement strand
CGCCTGTCCCGCGCGCACGATCCGCTCGAGCGCCGCGGCGTCGAGCGCCGCGTCGGCGGATGCGCCGCTGCGCGCGCGCTCGGCGGCGACGATTTCGTCGAAGTGCTCCTTCTCGATAGCGAGCACGATCGCACCGTACATCGCGACGAAGCGCCGGTAGGCATCCCAGGCAAAGCGTGGATTGCCGGAGAGCGCCGCGAGGCCGCCGACCGTCGCGTCGTTGAGCCCGAGGTTGAGGATCGTATCCATCATCCCCGGCATCGAGACGCGCGCGCCGCTGCGGACCGAGACGAGCAGCGGATCGCGCGCATCGCCGAACCGCTTGCCGGTGCGCCGTTCGAGTTCGCGCATCGCCCCGGCGAGCGCCGTTTCGAGCCCCTCGGGGAAGCGGCCGCCGGCCGCCAGGTACGCGCGGCAGACCTCGGTCGTGATCGTGAAGCCCGGCGGGACGGGGAGCCCGGCGCGGGTCATCTCGGCCAGCCCCGCCCCCTTGCCGCCGAGCAGCTCGCGCGGGCCACCGCTTGGCCCCTCATCGAAAAAGCGGATCGGCCGCGCGAGCGCGGTGATGGGGGCCTCGTACGTGAGCTGCGACATGTTCCTCCGGAGCGCCGGCCCGCTAGGCACGGACAGAGCCGATTATCCGGCTTTGCGGCACTTCCTGGAAGATTCTTTCCCAGAAATTAACCGGAGGCAGGCCCGGGTGCGGCGGGCCGCCAGGCCCACTGAGGCACCGGCGGACACAAATGTGTCACAAGGTTGGCATATCCGACCGCTACGATACCTTCCGGAGGGACCTATGGACGAGGTGAAGTCGAAGGGCACCAAAGGCAGCGCGGCTCCCATTACTCCGCCACAGGGCGTCGACGCTGACTGGCTCGCCAAAATCGAGCGCGCGCGCGAGGCGCAGCGTGCCGGAGCCAAGGCCCACAGCGACCAGTGCGACGCAGCGGATCGTCCGGCGCTCCGCGTCGCAACGGACGATTGACCGTTTGGACGGCGCGCACCGGAGCCCGCTCTTCGCGGCGCAACATGAGCCCAGGTACCGGCGTCAGGAGCTGATTGCCGACTACGAAAAGATGCACGAATGTCGGCTGATCGTCCTCATCGATCAGATCGCTCTGCATGGCACGACGTTCTTCCAAGAGCTGTTGGCCGACGTCAGCGGTTCTCCCGACCTCCACGTCGTCGTGAATTCGATGGGCGGCGATGGCGAGACGGCGATCCGCATGGTTCGCGCAGCGCAAAGTCGGTGTCGTCGACTCACCGTGATCGTACCCGACCTTGCGAAGAGCGCTGCTACACTCTTCGCAATCGGAGGACACTCGATCGTCATGGGCCCTGCAAGCGACCTCGGCCCCGTCGATCCGCAACTGGTTTTGCCGGGCGCGACTTCACCGCGACTTGTCGCGGCAAAGGACATCGTCGAGGCCGTTCGCTTCGCGACCGAACAGGTCCAGGCGGCGCCTGACACCTACCCAATACACGCATCGTTGCTCGGAGAGATCAGTGCGACGCTCTTGCAGCAAGCAAAATCGGCGCTAGCGCGATCCGGGGACCTGCTACTCGAGGCGTTACGAAGCAATCCCGACCGGACCGAACCCGACATCAAACGCCTCGAACAGCGACTGAAGCCGGCCCTCATCGACTCGGCGCACTCTCACGGGGCGACGTTCGGCGCTACGGCCGCCGAGGCCGTCGGACTGCCAGTCGAGCGACTTCACCCTGAGAACGAGCAGTGGCAGCGTATTTGGGCGTTGTGGACCCGCTATTTCGTCCTTCTTAATCAGGGCAGGGCGTTTGCCATCTATGAGGGTAGCCGAACTTCACAGATATTGACCGCACCGTAACGCGACGTGGCTAGGCGGCCGGTGCCGCGGCGGAGCCCGAGGCGCGGCGGACGGGAGCCGCGCGCTCGCTGATGATCGGGAAGAGGATGCCGACGAGCAGCACGATCGCCATCGGGACGAGCGCGCCCGAGACCGAGCCCGTGAGGTCCTTGATCGCCGAGGCGAACGAGGGGCCGACCACGCCCGCGCAGCCCCAGGCGGTCACGACCAGGCCGTAGTTGATCGGGAAGTACTCGTTGCCGAAGTAGTCCGACGTCATCGAGGGCATCACGCCGAAGCCGCCGCCGTAACAGAGCAGCACGATCGCGATGACCGGCGCGATCATCACCATGTCGCTGAGCGAGCCGAGGGTGACGAAGGCGAACACTTGGATGCCGAAGATCAAGGCGAAGGCGAGCCGGCGGCCGATGCGGTCGGAGAGCGCGCCCCAGAAGAATCGCCCCAGACCGTTGAAGATCGCAAGACCGGCGTACCAGCTCCCCGCTTCGATCGGCGTGATTCCGCTCAGCTCGTGCATCAGCCCGACCGCGTTCGAGACGACGACCGCACCAGCGGTCACGTTGAGGAACAACATGATCCACAGCAGGTAGAACTGCGGCGTCGCGAGCATCTGGGCGGGCGTCACGACCGGTAGCGCGACGGGCACCTTCTGGCCCGGCGGCACGTAGTCGGCGGGCGGCGTCGCCATGAAGAGCGACACGATCGCGCCGATGGCGAAGAAGAATATGCCGGAGGTCGTGAAGAGCGACATCAGCGCGTGGACCATCGCCGGCGCCAGCACGTGCGCCGCGTCCGAACCGGCCGCGGAGTTCGCTTTGGTGACCGCGGCGGTCGCGGTGAGAATCTCGCGGAACTGCGGCGTCAGCTTGAGGATCGTGTTGTAGACGAAGGCGCCCAGGCCGAAGCCCATCACGACCAAGCCCGTTCCGAAACCGCGGCGGTGCGGAAACCAACGGCTCGCTACCGTGAGCCCCGCGATGTAGACCATCCCGATCCCGAGACCGCCGATCACGCCGTAGCTCAGGTAGAACGCGGGCGCCCCGACGGATTGGGTGAGCGTGCCGGTCGCCACGTTGCCGAGCCCCCACACGAGCGCGCCGAAGAGCGCGACCCGGCGTGGCCCGAAATTGCGCACGAGCAAGCCGCCGAACACGGCGCCCAGGCCCAAGAAGAACTGCGAGAGTGCGAAGCCCCAGGTCGTTTCGACCGCCGTCCAGTGGAACGAGGCGGCCAGCGACCCGGCAAAAAGGCTGTAGGAATAGACGGAGCCCGGTCCGAGCATGGCGACGATGCTCGCGACGATCGCAAGCGTCCGCTTCGGCGATTTCATGCCTCCGGTATCGGCCACCCCGCCGACGACTTAAGGCGCCGCCCGAAAGCTCGGCTTTCAAGCGAGGCGTGAAGTAGTGGGCCGCCGAGTGGCGGCCCGGGGGGAACGGGGGGCACGCCGCCCCGTTGTTCAACAATTTAATAGATCGAGGCGAAGGCTCGCTGCTCGAGGTGGAACTCTTCGAGCAGGCTCATCCAGCGGATGTTGTAGTAGCGCGGATCGCCGAACTCTTCGGGACGATCGAGCGGGATGCGGGTCAGCAGGTGCTCGATCGATTCCAGGACGGTCCGCGAGGGGGTGAAGCCGAGCACGTTCGAGAGCTTGGCGTTGCTCATCCGGTAGTTGCGTACGAGACGCGGCGGCGGCGTCTCGATTAGGTCGACGCGGATCGGCGGCTCGACGAGCGAGAGCGAACCCGCGACCAGCATGGCCAGCTCGCGGATCTGATAGTTCTCTTCGAGCACGTTGAAAATCTGGCCGCCGATCTTGGCGGGCGGCGCGGCGAGCGCCGCGACGTGGACCGCGGCGACATCCTCGACGTCGACCAGCGGCCGCCACATCCAGCCGCCGCCGTGCAGCGAGAGCCGGCGCGCCACGACCGCATCTTTGACGAAGGTGTTGACCACCAGATCGAAGCGCATCCGCGGGCTGTAGCCGTAGACGGTCCCCTGGCGGAAGATCGCCGGAGCGAAGTTGGCGTCGGCGGCCGCCAACAGCGCATCTTCGGCGTGCTTTTTCGAGAGCGAGTAGGCGCCGCGCGGCGCGACCTCGCTCGTTTCATCGCACATCGTCGGCGAGTGCGCCAGCGCTCCGGGATCCTCGGCGCGGTCGTAGATCGAAGCGCTCGAGCCGAAGGTGAAGCGCCCGATTCCGCGCCGCTTGCAGGCCGCGATCAGCCGCTCGGTCGCAAGCGCGTTCATCTGCCAATTCGCTTCGGGATTATACTCGGCGGTCGGATCGTTCGAGAGGCCCGCCAAGTGACAGACGGCCTCGACCCGTTCGAGCACGCGGTCTTCGAAATCGCGCACGTCACCGGCCACGATCTCGACCTCGAGCCCGGCGAGCGGCTTGCGGCCCCAGAAGAGCCGGTCGAGCACCACGACCTCGTGCCCGGCTGCGAGCAGTTGCCGGCAGAGGACGACCCCGATGTAGCCGGCGCCGCCGGTGACGAGTACGCGCATCGGCGCCGGGTTCAGCCCGGAACGAGTGTCGTCCCCTCGCCGCCGAGTGCGCGCGCGACCGCCCCGGGTCCGCCACCCGCGATCGCAACCGAACGTGCGCCGGCGGCGAGCGCCGCGAGCGCGCTCTCGATCTTCGGCCGCATCCCGCCGCCGAAACTGCCGTCGGCGAGCAACGCACGTGCCTCGCTTGCGTCGAGACGCGCGAGTTCGCTCCCTGGATCGCCAAGCTCGCGGCGGACGCGCGCGACGTTGGTCACGATCAGGTACGCGTCGGCGGCCAGGGCACCGGCAATCGCGCCGGCGGCGGTATCGGCGTTGACGTTCAGCGGGACGAGCGTGCGGGCTTCGAGCGCGAGCGGCGCGACGACCGGCACGAATCCGGCGGCGAGCAACGCTTCGAGCGGCGCCGGTTCGACCCGCTCGATCTCGCCGACGAAGCCGAGCGCAACGCCCTCGATCGCGGGTGCGCGGCGCGCGACGAGCAGCCCGCCGTCTTGCCCCGAGAGCCCGACCGCACGTGCACCGCGCGCCAGCAGCGCGCGAACCAGCGCCTTGTTGACGCGGCCGCACAGGACCGCTTCGACGACCGCGAGGGTCGCCGCGTCCGTCACGCGCAGCCCGGCGACGCGCCGTTCCGCGATCCCGCGCGCGCGCAATTCCTCGTCGATCTGCGGTCCGCCGCCGTGCACCAGCACGATCCGGTCGCCGCCCTGCGCCCGCTCGGCGAGTTCGTCGAGCAGCGGCTCGGGCGCGCTCGGCAGCGACATCGCGTTGCCACCGTATTTAAGGACGATCAGCACCGTGCGCGCGTTCGCGCCCCGCGAAGGCGCGGCCCGCCTGCGCGCGAACTGCGGCCCGGAGTGAAACGGATATTCGACCCGATCCACCGCTTCATCGAGCTGGACGACGGCGAGGTCGCGCTGCTCGGGGAGCCCGTGGTTCAGCGCTTGCGGCGGCTGCGTCAAGACGGGCTTGCGTTTCTCGCTTTCCCCTCGGCCGAACACTCGCGCTTCACGCACGCGCTCGGCGCGCTCGCCGTTGGCGAGAAAGTGTTGCAGCGCCTGCGCGTCGCCGCACCCGAAGCCTTCGCAAGCGACGCCGATTTCGCGGCCCAGCGACGGCTCTTGCGCGCGAGCCTGCTCTTGCACGATCTCGGACACGGGCCGTTCAGCCATGCCTGCGAGGCCGTTCTCGGGATGCGCCACGAAGCGCGCACGACCGCAATCCTCGCGCTCCCGGGTCTGCGCGCCGCGCTCGCGCGCCTCGAGGTGGAACCGGATGAGGTGCTCGCGCTCGTGCTCGGCGACGAGCGCTGCCGCTATCCCGTGCTGCGCGAACTCGTCAGCGGCCCCAACCTCGACGCCGACCGGATGGATTACCTTTTGCGCGACGCCTACTTCACCGGCGTCGAGGGCGGCGGCTACGATTTCGAACAACTGGTCGCGTCGCTGCGCATCTTCGAGCACGGCGGCCGGCCGGCGCTCGGGGTCGACTGGCGCGGCGTGCATGCCCTCGAAGGCTTCGTACTGGCGCGCTACTTCATGTTCTCGACCGTCTACTTCCACCACACCACGCGTCAGTTCGAACGCGTCCTGCACGAAGCGCTGCGCGAACTGTGGCCGCAGCCGCGCGCGCTCGACCCGATCGAGGAGTTCCTGGCCTGGGACGACTTTCGCGCCTTCGAGGGTTTTCGAACGCTAGCGACGCCGGCCGCACGTGCGATTCGCGAGCGCAAGCCGACCCACGCGCTGGTCGCCGAATTCAACGCCGCCCGCGACTTGGTCGCCTTCGAGCGCGTCCGCACCGCACTCGCGACACGCTTCGGCGAGTCGCTGTGGATCGACCAGCAGGAGCAACTGCTCCACCGTCTCCCGCTCGGCGCCGAGGGTGAAGCTCCCACGGTCCTGGTGCGCAACTTCGGCGGGCTCGTCGACGCCCGCGAAGCCTCCGATCTGATCGCGCGGCTCGCGGGGAAGGCGTACTGGCGCAAGATCTTCGTCGGCCGGACCGGCAACGATTGCGCCGAAGCGCGCCGCATCGCGCGCGCGGCGGTTCGCGCCGCTGGGAGCGGCGACGAGCGATCCGGGGGCGTGCGCGGCGCGGTCGTGACCGGCACCTGATGCGGGTCGCCGTCGTCGGCAGCGCGGGGCAGCTCGGTTACGACCTCCTCGCCGCCTTTTCCGACCAGCCGACGGTCGCGCTGACGCACGAGAATTTCGAGCTCGAGGACCCCTCGGCGGTCGAGGCGATGCTCGCCCGCGAGCGGCCGGACCTGGTGATCAACACGGCCGCCTTTCACGACGTCGAACGCTGCGAGGAAGAACCCGAGCGCGCCTTCGCGGTCAACGCTTTCGCGGTCGATCGTTTGGCGGCGCGCTGCGCGCGGGCAGGCGCGCGGCTCGTGCACGTCAGCACGGATTACGTCTTCGACGGCGAACGGCAGCAACCGTACCGCGAAGACGACGCGGCCCGTCCGCTCTCCGCGTACGGCGTCTCGAAGTACGCCGGCGAACGGCTGGCGGCGCGCCACGGCGGTGCGCTGTACCTCGTGCGCAC
>JBOHTX010000106.1:0-6924 GCA_050733855.1 Vulcanimicrobiaceae bacterium | reverse complement strand
GTCGCGGATAGCGAGCGGCCCGAGTGCGATCCGAATCGCGGGCCGCGCCTCGCTGCGAAAGCGCTGGCCGGCCGCGACGGCAAAGCCGGCGTCGCGCAGGTGCGCGACCGTGGCGGCTTCGTCGGCGACCGGAACCCAGACGGTCAGGCCGCTCGGCGCATCGATCGCGATTCCTTCGGCGGCGAACGCCTCGACCAGCGCCGCACGCCGTTCGCCGTAGATGCGGCTCGCACGCGCGACCTGCGCGAGCGCGCGCGGCTCGCTCCAGAGCGCGCGCGCGAGCGACTGCGAGAGATGCGAGACCCAGCCCACGCCGAGCCGTTGACGGCCGCGCACGCGAGCGATGGTCGCGGAATCGCCGCAAGCGATCGCAACGCGCAGATCGGGACCGAAGGCTTTTGAAAACGAACGCACCGCGAACCAGCGGCGGCGACCGGCGCACAGCGTTCGATATGGAACCCCGGCGATGAGCCACGCGTAGTCGTCCTCGATCACGAAAACATCCGGATGGCGCGCGAGCACGCGGCGGAGTTCCCGCCGGCGTTCACGGTCGAACGCGGCCCCGGTCGGATTCTGCGCACGGGGAGTTGCAATCAGGGCACGGGCGCCGCACCGGAGCGCGCGCGCAAGTGTCTCCGGCCGCAGCCCGCAACGGTCGAGGGCGACCGGAACGGCGACGAGGCCCATCGTCGCGAGCAGGTCGAGGTGCGCGGGATAGCCCGGATCTTCGATAGCGACCCGATCGCCCGGGCGCAGCACGGCTGCCAGCGCGCGCTCGATCCCGTCGAGCGCGCCGTGGACGACGGCGCCGTTTTTGGCCTCGAGACCGTCGGCGCGAAACGAGGCCTCCGCTAGCTCGAGAAGCCGCCCGTCGGCCGTTTCCGCGCCGTAGAGGATCGGCTCGCGCGGCAGCGCGCGCACGGCTGCAGCGAGCGACGGTAGGAGCGTCGGATCGGGGTTCCCGACCGAGAGATCGCACAGTCCGGGCGCCGCCTCGAGCCGTGCGGCGCTGCGCGCGAGCGGTGGAGCCGCACGGACCGCCGTGCCGCGACGTCCGTCCGAGACGAGCACGCCGCGCTCTTGGAGGATGCGGTAGGCCGCCGCGGCCGTCCCGAGACTGACCCCGAGTTCGGCCGCGAGCGCTCGCACCGGGGGAACCCGCGCCCCGGGCGCGAGCCGCCCCAGGGCGACGCCGCGCTCGACGCTCTCGGCGATCGCCGTTGACCCCGCACCCGAAATCTGATATTGTGCTGCCACGATACCTTTTCTGTACTATAACAAAAAGAGCGAGCCGATGCAAGCACGACCCAAAGCCGACGCGCCTTCCGCGCGCACGCGCGTGCGCCGCCATCCCGAGCGCGGCCATTACGAACGCGAACTGATCGACGCCATCCTCGACGAAGGTCTGCTCGCCCACCTGGGGATCGTCGATGAGGGACGGCCGCTCGTCGTGCCGACGATGTACGCGCGCGACGGCGATCGCATCTACCTCCACGGCTCGCGCGCCGCGCGCTGGGTGAAGCTCTTGGCGAGCGGTGCCGAGGCCTGCCTGAGCGTGACCCTCATCGACGGGCTGGTGCTCGCGCGCAGCGCTTTCAAGCACTCGATGAACTACCGCTCGGTCGTCATCTTCGGCACGGCAACCGCGCTCGAAGACCGCGCTGAACAACTGCGTGCGGTCGCGGTACTCGTCGACCACGTCGTCCCCGGCCGTTCGCGCCAAGCGCGCCTGCCGAACGAGCACGAGCTGGAAGCGACCGCGCTCTTCTCCCTGAGCATCGCCGAATCGTCCGCCAAAGTCCGCAGCGGCGGCCCGCTCGATTTCGAAGACGATTTCGAGCGCGCCGTCTGGGCGGGCGTCTTACCGGCGCGCGTCGCGTTCGGTGCGCCGCTCCCCGACCCGCTCGTCTCGCCGACCGTACCGCCCGCCGCCGAACTCCTGGCGTACGCGCGAGCGCGCTCACAGGTGCGCCGTTAGCCACGAAATCCACAACTTGATGACATCGTGGGCGCGTACCGGGTCGCTCGGGAAATGGCCGTCGACCGGGATCACGACGAACGTGGCCGGGATGTGGTTGTCGACGAGCGCGTGGTACATTTCGTACGATTGCGAAATCGGGACCCGCACGTCGCCCGCATCGGAGACGATGAGCACCGGGCAGCGCGCCTGCGCGGCGTACGTTAAAGGGCTCTGCGCGATGTAATCGCGCAGATTGTTGCCGACGTGCGGCGAGCCGTGGAAGCTGAAGGCGATCTGGACGTTGCCGTCGCCGAGGTTGTACCTGTCGACCCAGTTGTTGACTGCTGCTCCCGAGATCGCGGTTTTCCAGACGTGGTACTGGGTCATCAACCACGAGGTCATATACCCACCGTAGCTCCAGCCGCTGACCGCCATCCGTGAGGCGTCGACGATCCCTTTCGCTTCGATGGCCGCCACGCCGACCATGACGTCGCGCCCCGGACCAGCACCCGCGTCGCCGTCGATCGCGCGTTCGTAGGCGTTGCCGAAGTCGTCGCTCCCGCGGTAGTTCGGCTCGAACACGAGCCAACCGTGGGCGGCCAGTAGCTGCCCGAATAACCCGAAGTCGATGGTCGACGCCGCCTCCGCTACGCGCAACGGCACGAGCAAAGAGTTTGAAAACGTGTTGCTCTTCACGCTCGCCGCCGGGAAGGTCACGGAGATCCGGCCCTTCGTGTCCGACTACGCCGCGCAAGCGAGTTTTGGAGTTGACGCGCGGGCCGCGCTCGGCGACGACGCGGCCCACCCCAGCCGATGTAGAGACGGTCCGGCGCCTGTATCGTGCGGTAGCCGCGCGGGACTTCGCGACCGCCGAGGCATGCTTCGCACCCGACGCCATTTGGCATCTCCCCGGGCGGAGCCCGATCGCCGGAGAGCATCGTGGCCGGCAGTCGATCCGAGACGGCGTGTTCGCGAAGCTTGCGCGGCTTTCGGGCGGGACGTTCCGCGCCGATTTGCTCGACGTCGCGGTCGGCGAACATTACCTGATCGCGCTCCAGCATGCAACCGCCGGGCACCGCGGACGCCGTCTCGACGTGACCGCCTGCCAACTGATACGAGTCGAGCAAGGACAGATCGTCGAAATGCACGGGCACTATTCGGACCAGTACGCCCTCGACGACTTTTGGCAACCGGAGTAGCCGGCGGCCTCGCGCTGGAATGCGAGCTCACCTCGCAACCAATTCGCGCTGGCGCACCCGAACGGGTTCGGGCGCCGGCACGCTCACCGCCGTAGCCGGCGGCCGAAGCGCATCCGGCGGCTGCGGAGCAGCAGCGCGCGCCGCCGGCAACGTCCCGCGCGCGAAAAGAAACGGGACGGCGACCACGCCGAACGAGAGCAGCGCGAAGAAACGGGTTGCATCGGCGTTCGAGAGGTTGCTTGCTTCGCGCGCGACGATGCCCGCGAGCGCGACCGCCCCGTGGGCATGGCTTGCCAGAAACAAGCTGACGGGCGGCCGGTTTGCGGTCAGCCCCGCGGCGAGCGTGGCATACGCGTGCGCGAAGCCGCGATCCAGCAGCGTCACCGCGTACGCCGAGCCGAACGAACCGCCGATCTGTTGCGCGAGGCGCGAGAGTGCAAGGGCCGCCGGCACCGTCGGCGGCTCGACGGCGCGGAAAAGCAACACGTTGAGCGGCACGAACACGAAGGCCAGACCGACGCCCCCCAGCGCCTGCGACACGACGAACGTACCGAAGGTCGAGTGCGAGGTCATGAGCCCGGCTTGCCACCAAGTCGCGGCGCCCAGCAGCAAGATTCCGCCGGCCGCGACGAAGCGCAGATCGTATCGTTGATTCACGACCCAATTGGTGACCGGATAGAGCAGCGCCATCGCTCCCGCGCGCACCATCAAGAGCGTTCCGGCGAGCGTCGTTGTGAAGCCGAGCACGTTCTGGGTGTACTGCGGCTGGATGAAGATCAAGCCGAACAGCGTGGCGCCGGTTGCAAAACTGAAGAGGGCCATCGCCCACACCGTGCGATTGCGCAAGACCCGCAGAGCCACGGCCGGCGTTTTGGCGACGAACAACTCCCAGAGCACGAAGCCCGTAAGCGCCGTCGCCGCGAGCACCGTCAGCAGCACGATCGCGTTATCGTTGAACCAGTCGCTGCGCTCGCCTTCGTCGAGCACGTACTGCAACGAACCGAGGCCGACCGCCATCAGGGCGACGCCCCAGCCGTCGAACGGCACGCGCTTGGGCGCCGCGGGATCGCGTAGGAACAGCAGCACGAGCGCCGTCGCGACGATCCCGGGGATCACGTTGACGAAGAACACCCAGTTCCACGACGCATTGTCGGTCAAGATGCCCCCGACGGTCGGCCCGATCGTGGGGCCGATCACGACGGCGAGCGCAAAGAGCGATTGGCTCTTTCCGAGTTCCGCGGGCGGAAAGGTGTCGCGCATGATCTGCTGCGCGGGCACCATCAGTCCGCCGCCGAAGGCCCCCTGCACGAATCGCAAGGCGATCTCGGCGTTGGTGCTATCCGCCAAGCCGCAGAGGATCGACGCCGCGGTGAAGCCGGCGATCGAGAGTGCGAAGTAGTTCCGCCGACCGACGACGATCATCAGCCACGGTGAAAGCGGGATGACGATGACGTTGGCGATGATGTAGGCGGTGACGAACCAGGCGCCTTCGTCGACCGAGGCGCCGAGCGACCCGTCGATCGTCGGCAACGCGACGTTGACGATCGTGGTGTCCGCGAGCTGCATGAGCGCAGCCAGCATGACCGCCGCTACCACGGCCGTGCGACGCCAACCGAATTCGACGACGGAGGCCATGCGACTATGCGGCCACCGTCGTCGGTTCGAGCAGATCGCGATTCTCGGCGACGATCTGCGCAAAAAAATCTCGGTCCTCGCCGCCGGTAGCCGCTTCCGAAGCCGGCGGTGCCTCGCAGCCGTCGTACGCGGAGAGGAAGCGCTCGAGCGCGCGGACGAAGCGAGCCCAGAATTCGCCCGACGGCGCAGCGGCCGCGAGTGCGTCCCGGTACGCTTCAGTCACCACCGCAACGTGATGAGCGAGCGCCGTATCGGTTTGAGCTAGCTTGCTTGCTCTCCTAGATAGTTCGGCGAGCGATCGCTCCGCATCGGGTACCAGTTGCGCGCCGGCGCCTTTCCGCGCTATAGTACAATACATCTTGTACCGACAATAGTACAATGACCATTGTACTGTCAAGAGGCCATGACCAGCCCTGCCGACCAATCCTCCGGACGCACCTTCTGGATCCCCGAGCGCGAGGACATCACGATCTACGGCGTGTTGAGCGCGCTCGCCGACCCGACGCGTCTCGCCGTCGTGCGTGCACTCGCCGATTCCACCCGCGGCAGCGAGGGCCAGTGCGTGTCGCAGCTCTTCCCCGAGATCGGCAAGCAGAACCTCACGCACCACATGAAGGTGCTCCGGGAGGCCGGTCTGGTCGACTATCGCTACGAAGGGCGCAACAAGTTCTCGCGCCTGCGCCGCGAGCTGATCGACGATCTCTTCCCGGGCCTGCTCGATGGCCTGCTCAACGCCATCGCCGAAAGTGCGCGGCAAGCCTAAGCAACGGCGTCGGCGAACGAAAGACGGCATGCAGCAGCCGCAAGTGCGGACCAGTTACGAAGAGTACCTTCGACTCGAGGCGGTGACCGAGCGACGCTACGAGTTCTTCGACGGCGTGCTCGTGGCAATGGCGGAGCCGTCGCGGCATCACGAGATCATCGTGAGCAACCTTTCGTTGCTCTTGGGCCGCGGGGTGCGCGCCAAGGGATGCGAGTTCGTGACGCGGGGTGCGGTTTGGTCCGAGCAGCACAACACGGAAATAAAACCGGATTGGCTCGTGGTGTGCGATCAGCGCGATCTCGACGGCAGCGGTCCGGAACTCACTCGCTCGCGCTACCGATTTCCCTCGATGGTCGTCGAAGTGCTGTCGCCCGACAACCGTGCCACGGAGATGCTCGAGAAGCTGCACGCATACAGCGGGCTCGAGTCCCTCCAACTTTATCTCATCATCGATTCGACGCGACAGAAGATCTGGCGTTACGTCGCCGGCCGCGAGGGGCTCGTCGAGGTTGCCGCCGGCGAGCGGGTCGAGACTCCCTATGGAGCGATTCTCTGGGACGCGATCTACGAACGCACCGGCGTCCCCGCCTTGCGTGACCTTCCGGCCCCCAGCGACGCGTAAGCGTCCATCGGGCGCTCTCTTCGAGACCGGGCGGCGAGCGACTCCGCGGACGGAACGAAACCTCGGGGGCGACACGCCGGTACCGCAGTTCGGAGGCCCTCGCATGCATCTCTTCCTGCGTCTCGTCCTGGTCTGCACGATCGTTCTGCTCGGGCTCGCGCTGCTCGCGGTCGTACTCAAACTGCTGGTTGCGGGCATCGTGCTCGCAGCGCTCGCGTTCGGCGTACTCGTCGCCGTCAACTTCGTGCGCGCGCTCGTGCGCCGCGACTCGCGCGGCCCCGCCTTGCGGCCGTAAGCCGGCCGCCGGAGTGCAGAATGTTGCCAAAACCGCCGAAGTAGGATATAAAGGTCCCAATTACCTGACGATGTCGAACCGACCGTCGTCAGACGGTGCGGTTCGCGGAAAGGTCGATAACACCGCATGGCGGTCAGAAAAAAGGCAACTCGCAAGAAAGCCGGAGCCAAACGAGCGGCTCGCAAAGCGGCTCCCCGCAAGGCAACGGCGCGCAAGACCCGTAAGCGCACGACGGCAAAACGGAAGACCCGCAAGGCGACCGGCGCTCGCAAGAAGGCGACTCGCAAGAAGGCGACCCGCAAGGCCGGTGCCCGCAAGAAAGCGGTCCGCAAGGTCGGCCGCAAGAAAGCGGTTCGCAAGGTCGGCGCCCGCAAGACGGCCCGCCGGAAGATGGCCAAAAAGACGGCCTAGCGCCGGGGATCCCAACACTCGAACGGCGCGGAGTTCGCA
>JBOHTX010000105.1:0-6927 GCA_050733855.1 Vulcanimicrobiaceae bacterium | reverse complement strand
GAGCGCAGGTGCGCACTACCGGGCGCGCGCGGTCGTGCTTGCGACCGGGACCTTTCTCGGCGGCCGCATCTATCGCGGCGAGTTCTCCGAAGCGGCCGGCCGTCTCGGCGAGGCGCCGGCGCTCGGGCTGGCCGACGCGCTGCGCGCGCTCGGTTTCCCCACCGGACGCCTCAAGACCGGGACCCCGCCGCGGGTCGCGCGCGCGTCGGTCGCCTTCGAGCGGATGCGGCGGCACGAGCCGAGCCCGTTCCCGTTGCGTTTCTCCGAGCGTAGTCCGCGAAGCTTCGCCGGCCCGCAGTTGCCGACGTACATCACCCAGACCGGCGCGCGCGCCCACGCGCTCGTGCGCGAGAATCTGGCGCGCTCGCCGCTGTACGGCCTGGCGCTGATCCGCGGAATCGGGCCGCGCTACTGTCCCTCGCTCGAAGATAAGGTGGTAAAGTTCGCGCACCACGACTCGCACCTGATCTTCGTCGAGCCCGAGGGCTGGGAGAGCGAGTCGATCTACCTGGGCGGGCTCTCGACCTCGCTGCCGGCCGAGGTACAACTCGAGATCGTGCGCACGCTGCCGGGGCTCGAAGAGGCGGAGATGCTGCGCGCGGGCTACGCCGTCGAGTACGATTTCGTTCCCCCGACGGAGCTGCACGCGAGCCTCGAGACGCGCCGAATCGCGGGGCTTTACCACGCAGGCCAGCTCAACGGAACCTCGGGCTACGAGGAGGCCGCAGCCCAGGGGCTGCTCGCCGGAATCAATGCGGCCCGCGCGGTCGCCGGCGCGGCGCCGCTCGTGCTCGGGCGCGAGCAGGCCTACCTCGGCGTGCTCGTCGACGACCTCGTGACGCGCGGGGTCGACGAGCCGTACCGGATGCTCAGCTCGCGCGCCGAGCATCGCGTGCTCTTGCGTCACGACAACGCCGACCTGCGTCTGACGCCGCTCGGCCGCGAACTCGGACTCGTCGACGATGCGGCCTGGGAAGCGTTCGAGGGGCGGCGTGCGGCGCTCGGGCAAGCGCACCACCTCGCGGCAACGACGCGCATGCCGCCTGTTACCGCGAGCCTGCCGGCGCAGCCGCGTGGCGGGTCGCCCGAGCGCGTAACGACGGTCGCGCAAGCGCTGCGGCGCCCCGAGATAAGCGCGGCGAAGGTCGCCGCGCAGTTCGAGCCGCGTATCGACGGGGCCACCTTGGAACGGGTCGAAATCGAGCTGAAACTCGAGGGCTACGTGCGTCGCCAAGAAGCGCTGATCGAGCGGCTCGCGCGCAGCGAAGCGGCGGCTTTGCCCGAGGCGCTCGACCCGGCGACGATCCCGGCGCTTTCGCGCGAAGCCCGCGAACGATTGGCGCGCCGGCGGCCGCGCACGCTCGGCGAAGCGGGCCGGCTCCCCGGCGTCTCCGCGGCCGACCTCGCGATTCTCGCCGTCTACGCGGCGCGCGCGCGGCGCAGCGCCCCTGCCAACGATGGCGGCGGCCGTGGGGCGAGCGCGTCCGGCCACATTGTCTGAACGCGAGCGCAGTGGCTGACCGCGACGGTCCGCAGGTGCCGGCTGCGCGGATCGATCCCGCGGACCGCAGCGCGCTCGAGGAGTCGCTTGCGGCGGCAGGCGTCGAGCGGGCGCTCGGCATGCGCCTCGCGGAGTACGGTGCGCGCGTGCTCGCGGCCGGCCGCACGACGAACTTGACCGGCGCGCGCACGCCGCAAGCGCTTGCCGAGCATCTGCTCGATAGCCTGACGCTCGTGCCGTACGTGCGGGGGCCGCTCGTCGACGTCGGCGCCGGCGCCGGTTTACCGGGGATTCCGCTCGCGCTCGCCTGCGGGATCTCGGTCACGCTCGTCGAGTCGCAGCGCAAGAAAGCGCGCTTTCTTGCCGAGGCGCTCGAGGCGCTCGCGCTCGACGGCGAGGTTGTAGCCGAGCGAGCCGAAGTCGCGGCGCGCGATGCACGGTTGCGCGAACGCTTTGCCGCCGGCACCGCGCGCGCACTCGGGAGCGCACCGACCGTCGCCGAATTCGTGCTGCCGTTCATCGCTCCGGGCGGCGTCGCACTCTTGCAGCGCGGCGCGCTCGCTGAGCGCGAGCGGATCGCGCTGGCCGACGCCTGCCTCGTGCTCGGTGGCGAACTCGAAGCGGAAGTGCCGCTCGCCGGCGAGCGTCGGATTCTGATCGTGCGCAAAATCGCACCGACCCCGAAGCGCTTCCCCCGCCGCAGCGGCGTTCCCGGCTCTCGCCCGCTGTGTGGGAACGGCCGCACGAGCGCGGAGCCGTAGCGCTACTCAGATCGCGACCCGGCGAACGTCATAGCGTGCGAATACCCGGTCGGCGGTGACGATCGAAAGATCGTTGATGCGCGCCTGGGCGATCAAAAGCCGATCGAACGGATCGAGATGGTGCAGCGGCAACGAGAAGACCGCATAGGTATGCTCGGCGAGCACGGGTAGGAAGGTAAACCCGGCTCGCGCGATCCGCGGCGCCCAGAAGATGCTCGCTCGCGCTAGAGCCCGTCGCACGCGGCAAACACTCTCGTGGCGATCATTCGCAGCGTCACGTGAACGCGCGTCGCGGTCGTGCGGGGCTCAGCGAGCGGCACCCTCGAGCGCGTCGAATCGCTCGCGCGCTCGCAGTACCTCGAGGTGGCTGCGCTCCGCCCACTCCACGAGGCCGCTCATCGACTCGAGGAGCGCTTCGCCGAGCGCAGTCAAGCGATATTCAACGCTCGGCGGTTTGGTCGCGAATACGTGGCGCGAAATCATGCCGTCGCGTTCGAGCGAGCGCAACGTCTGGGTGAGCATCCGCTTCGAGATGTCGGGGATTGCGCGCCGCACCGCACTGAAACGCAGCGGCCGAGCAGCCAGTGACATGAGAATGAGCGTCGACCACTTGTCTCCGATGGAGTCGAGCAGCTCGCGTGTGGGGCAAAGCCACCCTTCCAAACTTCGGCGCTGCCAATCAGCGAAGTACGCCGCGAAACGCGCTCGAGCCGGGCCACAAGGTTCCTTCGCAGTAACCTCGGCACTTTTGTCTGCCTCATTGTAGCTGACGACCATGGTCTCTATTATAGTCCTGTCCTCACAACGTTTCCTTGAAAGAAGACCATGTCAACGAATAAGCCACGCCTCCTTGTCACCGGAGCAAGCGGTCAGCTCGGCCGCCTTGTCATCGAACACGTGCGCCGTCTAGACCCCGAAGCCGACATTACGGCACTGGTCCGGAACCCGCGAGCAGCGGATGAACTGGCGCCGTTTCGTGCCACGACGCGTATCGGCGACTACACCGATCCCGTCTCGCTCGATGCGGCCCTGGTGGGCATCGATCGGTTACTGCTGATCTCATCGAGCGTCCTCGGTCAGCGCGTCGCGCACCATAGGAATGTCTTCGAGGCGGCAAAACGCGCTAGCGTGTCGCTCATCGCTTACACGAGCCTCTTGCGAGCCGACACGTCGGAGCTGAATCTCGCTGCCGAACATCTGGCTTCCGAGAAGATGTTGCGCGAGACCGGACTGCCGTTCGTCGTATTGCGCAACGGCTGGTACCTGGAGAATGACACCGCGATGCTTGCCCCGGCGGTCGCGCACGGGGCGATCATTGGCAGCGCGGGCGACGGACGACTGTCGTCCGCAAGCCGGTCGAACTATGCGGAGGCGGCAGCATTTGTACTGGTTGGGGGGGCGCCCGCCGGTACCGTCTACGAACTCGCCGGCGACGAGGCGTTCACGATGACGCAACTTGCGGCAGAGGTCAGCCGGCAAACCGGAAAGACGGTTGGCTATCGGAACATGAGCGAGGCCGAATACCGCGCGGCCCTGCTCTTCGTGGGTCTGCCGGACGCAGTGGCGACGATGCTCGCGCAAGTCAGTGCTGCCACGGCGAAGGGCGCACTCGAGGATCACGGTCGCGTGCTAAGCCGCCTCATCGGCCATCCCACGACATCGCTCGCCGATGCCGTAGCGGCGGTTCAATAAAGTGGCTGATGGACGAACATTCCTCCTGTGGTTTCATTCGGCTCGATGATGCTCGCCTTCGCGGCGTTGCCGGTTGCCGGAACTATTTTAAGGGTCGTCGTGCGGCGCGTTGACGAGCCGCGGGTAATGCAGATGCTGATCACCGCCTTTCGGCCTATTAACACCGTCGGCGGGGTATCGGTCGGAATGGGAGTGGTGTCCGGCCTGTTGCTTGCGCACACATACGGCTACGCGTCTGGCTGGCTCGTGCTGTCCTATGTGCTCTCTACGATCGCGGCACTCATCGGCATCGTGATCGACGAACCGTGGGCGCGACGTCTCGCCTCTGCGGACCCCCAAAGATTACCGCTCGTTCGGGCCGCGCTGCTGCCACGACTCGCCGTTCCACTCGGCGGCGTCCTTTGGTTCTCCATCCTCTGGCTTATGATTGCGAAGCCGTCTCTATGACTTCTATTTCAAAGTCGCTGCTTATCGATCGCGATCCTGGCACGACACTTCGGAATCGGAAAAGCGAACGCCCGTTCGATGGCATGGCATAAGTGGTCGTAAATACATGTCCGCTTGGGATTGATTTGTACATAAATACATATCAATGCCGGAGAGACCCGGAAGCGATACATCGACCATTACTGCTTTTTGCCCGTTCGTAAAAGCGAAGGGGTGGCTTGAAACGCGCATCAGACGAGCGGCGGCTAATCGCGGCTCGCTACGCAAGCACCGAGAGGCGTTCGTCGGCCGCGTTCGGCAGCAGGCGCGCGGCGAGCGCGCCGAGCGGATCGTGGGTAGGGAACCCGCTTGCGTCGGCGGCCTCGCCGCTGCGCCGGCTGGCGCGGAGCGTGTCGAGGGCCTCGGGAAGCGCGAATTGTTCGCCGACGAACGCGCTCACGAAGCGGCCGCCGCGGACTTCGCCCTGGGCCTCGAGCCGCCGCAGAATGTGGAGCAGTTCGCGCCACGGCGGAGCGAGCGTTTCGCGCGCGATCAGGTCGCGGAAGAGCACGCCGTAGCGCGCGAGCAGACGTTGCGTCCAGGCCTCGGCGTCGGGGACTTCGCGCGCGGCGGTCAGGAGCGTCCAGCGCCCGCTCGACGAGCGCGGGCGCGCGCGGTGTGATTTTTCGCCGAGACGGCGCTTCGCATCGGCGAGCGAACGGAGAGCATCGAACCCGTCGGCGGTCACGACCCCGGCGGCCACGAGCTCCCAGAGTGCTTCTTCGACTTCCGCCGGCAGGCGAGCGGTGTCGCGTACCAGATCTGGAAAGAACGGCGCGCCGCGGCGGCGGAGCGCCTCGAGCACCTCGCGAGCGGGATGCGAGATTGCGGCTTCGTCGAGCGCTCCGCGCACGACCAGCGACTCGGCGTGCTCGCGCGTGAACAGCGAGAGCGGCACGAGTTTGGTCGGACGGATGCGGCGACGGCGCTCGTCGGGCCGCGCGAGCAGCGCCGGATGGGTCGACAGGCGACCCCACATCACTTCACCCGAGGCACAGAGTTTGTCGAGGTACTCCGGCTTGTAGCCAGCGACGCGGCGCGGCAAGATCTGCGTTTCCCAGGCGGCCGCCGGCGCTTCGTAGCCTTCGAGTTGCGCGATGACGTGCAGCGTGCCGTCGACGCCGTGCAGACGCCCGAGCGGAGCGGCGTGCTGCCGGCGGACGAGGTACGCGAAGAATTCGCTGGTCGAGACCGGTTCGATTTCGCGTCGTAACGTGCCGAGGGTGCGGCGGTGGATGCGCGCGAGCACGCGCCGGTTGCACCACGCTTCGCCTTGCCCCGCGCGGAAAGTACCGCGCAGCACTTGCCCTTCGTTTTCGAGTTGGAGCAGCGCTTGCACGATCGTGTCGCGCTCGAGGGCGAAGCACGCCGCGAGGTCGTCCACGGTGGCCGGCCCGCTCGATTCGAGCCGGCCCCGCAGCACTTCGGCGGTCGCGGCCGCGCGCGTCTCCGGCAGTGGGAACGCCGGCGGCAAGGCGGCGATCGGCGGGCGAAGTTCCCCGCCGGGATGGACGACGGCAAAGATCGCCAGCCGTTCGGCGCAGACCCAAAACGGCGCGCCGGCGCAAGCGACGGTCGTCGCGCGCCGCTCGCGTTCGAGTTCCTCGAAAAACGGTTGCCAGGCTTCGACCGGCGGCAACGCGACGAGCGTCAGCAGCGCGTCGTGCAGTTCGTCGGCATCGCGCACGACCGGCCACGATTCGGCGGCAACTTCGTCGATGGCCGCCGGATCGAGCAAGCCGATGCCGTCCGCCGCGTTGCTGCCCATCACGCTGCGCAGGGTCACGGCTCGTGCGCGGCGCTCCTCGAGCGGCGCGTCGTCGAGGTACGCGTAGGGATTGGCGTTGAGGATTTCGTGGGCGAAGGGCGAGGGCGAGGCGGTCTCGACGGCGACCGTCGTGCATGCGCCGCGTTCGAGGGTCGCGAGCACCTCGCGCAGACCGTCGATATCCATCGCTTCGTGCAAGCAGTTGTCGATCGTCTCGCGCACCAGCACGTGGTCGGGAATCCGGATCGGACCCGTCAGGTTCTCGGGGCAGGCCGCAAGGTCCGGAAAGACCGCGGCCATCAGGTCGTCCGCTTTCATCCGGATGATCTGCGGCGCGACCTTGCGGCCGGCACGCGTGCGCAGGATCGCGAGCGCGCGGGTTGCGTTCCAACGCCAGCGCGCGCCGAACATCGGGGCGGGCAAGAGGGCTTCGGTGAGGACCTTTTCGGCGCTCGCACTGTGGAGGAACGCGAACACGGCGTCGAGCGGGAAGGCGTGCTGCTCGGAGAGCGAGATCACGATGCCGTTGTCGGTCGCGGCCGCTTGCAGCTCGAGGTTGAACGAGCGGCAGAAACGCTTGCGCAGCGCAAGTCCCCACGCGCGATTGATGCGCGCGCCGAAAGGCGCATGCAGGATGAGCTGCATGCCGCCGCCTTCGTCGAAGAACCGCTCGGCGACGATCGTCGTGTGACTGGGGACCACGCCGAGCGCCGCTTTAC
>JBOHTX010000104.1:0-7064 GCA_050733855.1 Vulcanimicrobiaceae bacterium | reverse complement strand
CCCGCTCGCTCGCCCGCTCCGCCGCCGCGGCGCCGACGGCTTCGGCGATCCACGCTTCCCCGGGGCGCGGGCGAGCGCCCTCGCGCACCACGAGCCGCTGCGTATTCGGATTGACGAGCGACTCGAGCGTCGGCAAGGTCCCAAGCAGTGCCGCGCGCGCCTGCGGCTCAAGCTCGAAGCGGTGGATGGTGCCGCGCTCGAGCCGCCCGAGCGCCAAGCCGAAGCGCGCGAGCGTGCGCTGCGCGGTCAGCGCCTCATTGTCGGGGATCGTCGCGACCACTTCGACGACGCACGCCTCGCACGCGTTCATGCGGCGAGCCCCCGCGCGAAGCTCGCGAAGAGTGCGATCCCGCCGGCCGGTGCGAGCATCCCGTCGCCGGAGGCGACTGCGCTGCGCGTGCCCGGCAGCAGTTGGTACGCCCAGGCGGCGCGCTCGGGATGCGGCATCAGAGCGAGCGCGTTGCCCCGCACGCTCAGGAGCCCGGCAACGCCGAGCGCCGAACCGTTGGGGACCGCATCGTCGCGCACGGCGCCGCCTGCGTCGCAGTAACGGAACGCGATGACTTCCGCCGGCTCGAGCTGCGCGAGCACGGCCTGCGAGGCAGCCAAGCGGCCTTCGCCGTGCGAGGCCCAGGCCGGCAGCACGGCACCTTCCGGCAGCGCCGCGAGCAGCGGCGAGCGCGCGGGGCGAACCGCGAGCCGAATCCACACCCGGACCGAGCGAAACTTGCGCAACGGTGCGTTCTTCGCAAACGCGGCCTGCGCGGCGCGCGCATCACCGAGCGCGGGGACGATCCCGGCTTCGAGCAAGATCTGCGCGCCGTTACAGAGCCCCAAGATCGGCTTGCCCGCGGCATCGGCTTCGCGAATCGCTTCCAGCGCGCGGTCGTGCGCGGCGATCGCCCCGGCGCGCACGCGGTCTTCGTAGGCGAAGCCCCCCGGCAGCACGTACGCATCGAAGGTCCGCAGTTCGCGCGCCTCGGCGTTCGAACGTACGGGCCGCGCATCGAGGCCAACCGCCGCGAGCGCGCGCAGCGTCTCCTCCTCGCTGTTCGTCCCCGGGAACACGACCACCGCAACCCGCGCACTCGCCATCCTCGCGGACGTTCCGGGAAAGACCCGCGCGAAGCCTGCCGCGCTGGGCGGGCAGGAGCCTCTCGCTGCGGGCGACGATGAGAAGAGCGAACGCTTGCCCGAAAGGAACCCCATCTGAACACCGGCCGCCGGCTGAGCTACAATTCGTACCTGCGGATCGACGAGCTGCTCGCCTTGCAACAGCCGCGCAGCGAACCGGCCCATCACGACGAGCTGCTCTTCATCGTGATCCACCAAGTCTACGAGCTGTGGTTCAAGGAGGTGCTGCACGAGATCGAAGCGGCAATCCGGCATCTCGATTCCGGTGCGCTGCTCCACGCCCAGAGGAATTTGCGCCGCATCTTCGCGATCCAGCGCACGCTCGAAGGCCAGGTCGACGTCCTCGAAACGATGACGCCGCAGGAGTTCAACGCGTTTCGCGACGGGCTCGATCCGGCCAGCGGCTTTCAGAGCGCGCAGTTCCGCGAGATCGAGTTCTTGTGCGGCGCCCGCAAGAGCGGCTATCTGCACTTTCTCGACCAGACCGAGGGCGAACGCGCGCGCCTCCAAGGGCGCTTGGAGCAGCCGAGCCTGCACGATGCGTGGCTGGCGCTGCTCGCGCGCCGCGGCTTCGCGACCGCACCGCACGAGGCGCTGGTCGCGAGCGTGCAGACGATTTACGAGCGGGCCCAAACGCACTACGATCTCTACCTGCTCGCCGAAGACCTCATCGAATTCGACGAGCGCTTTCTGTTGTGGCGTGGGCGGCACGTGCGGATGGTCGAGCGCATGATCGGGATGAAGCCCGGGACCGGCGGCTCGCTCGGCGTGCCGTACCTCGAGAAAACCCTCAGCAAGAAATTCTTTCCGGAACTGTGGGACGTGCGGACCCTGCTCGGAGAGGGGACCTACGGCGGCAGGCCTGCCGCGCCCGCAGACGGCACCTCGTCGTAAAAATCCGCGAGCGGCGTCGACCACGCGCGCCGCAGTTCCGCGAGTGGGAGGCGCAGGGTGCGTTGGGCGTCCGGGGCTTGCCCGACGCCTTCGACGACGAGCAGCGGCTCGGTGGTCGTCTCGCCGAATGCCACGCAGGCGACCCCGCATTCGCGTGCGAGCGCGAGGGTTGCCGACGCATCGCCGGTCGCGAGCACGAAGGCGCCGTACTCGCCGAAGAGCGCTTCGAGCGTTCCGGCGCCGGCGGCCCACAGCGCGGGATCGGTGACCCGGATTCCGAGCGGTTCGCTGCTCGCGAACGCCATCTCGGCGAGTGCGACCAGCAAGCCGCCGTCCGAGAGGTCGTGAAGCGCGCCGACGAGCCCGCGCCGGTTCGCGTCGAGGACGAAGCGCAACTCGTTCGCAAGCGCATCCGAGCGCGCGTCCACCAGACGCGGATCGTCGAGCCCGGCGAGTTCTGCGACGACCGAACCGCCGAGCGCATTCTGCGGGCTCCCGACGAGCACGAGCGCGCGGCCCGCGCGGTCGAGCGCCAAGCTGCGCGCGTCCGCGATATCGGCGAAGCGGCCGACGCAGGCGACGATCGGCGAGCCCGGGATCGCACCTCCGCCGGCGCTCGTATTGTAGAGGCTGACGTTCCCCGAGACGAAGGCGAGGCCGAGCGCGTGCGCGGCGCTTGCGAGCCCGTCGACCGCGGCCGTGAACTCGCCCATCTGCGCGGGCTCTTCGGGATCGCCGAAGTTGAGGCAATCGGTCAGCGCCGCCGGCTCCGCGCCGACGGCCACGACGTTGCGGACCGCTTCGCAGACCGCACCTTCGGCCGCACGCGCGATGTCGAGCCGCGCGTAGCGTGGATTGCCGCCGACGCCGAGCGCGACCCCGAGCGGTGCGCCCGGGACCGGGACGACGACGCCCGCGTCGCCTTCGCCGGCCGGGATCGCGGTCGCGCCGCGCACGACCGAATCGAAGCGCTCGAAGATCGACCGCCGCGAGCAGACGTCGCGATGCGCGAGCACGCCGAGCAGCAGCGCGCGCAGGTCGAGCGAGGCTGCCCGATCCGAGAGCGGCGTGCGCGCGTCGTCGCCGGGTGCGCACGCTGCCGGGAGCGCCGAGCGTTCGTAGCGGATCCCGCCGCACAGAAAGTCGATCGGCAGGTCGAGCACGACGCGTTCGCCGCGCCGTGCGACGTAGCGGGGTTCCGTAAGAATTCGTCCGATCGCCGCGGCCCCGGCGCCCGCCGCGACGTCCGGCAATCCGAACTCCTCGTTGTAGATCGCAAGCAAGGCCGGAACGAACGACGAGGGGACCGCCCAGGCGAGCCGCTCCTGCGTCTCGCCGACCGCGAGCACGGCATCGGGCAACCCCTCCTGCGCGGTCGGCACCCGCCCGAGATCGATCTCCGCCCCGAAGCCACCAGCGAACGCCAACTCCGCCGTGCACCCGAGAATGCCGCCCGCGCCGAGGTCTTTGAAAGCGACCGCGAGTTTTCGCTCGCGCACGACCTCGAAGGCGCGGTAGGTCGCGCGCATCAAGACGTTTTTGAGAAACGGATCGGGGACTTGGACCGCGCCTTTGTTCGCCTCGGCATCGCGTTCGTCGAGCGCAAGCGACGAAAAGGCGGCGCCGCCGAAACCGCTGCGATCGGTCGCCTTTCCGACCAGCACGATTTCGTAATCTTCGGCGCTCGGCGCGCTGGAGGGAATCACCGCGTCCGCCTCGACGATTCCGAGCGCGATCACGTTCACGAGCACGTTGTCGCGAAAGCCCTCGTCGAAAAAGACGTCGCCCGCAATGGTGGGGACGCCGATCGCGTTGCCGTAGGCTGCGATCCCGTCGACGACGCCCTGCGCGACGTAGCGGCAGTGCGGATCGTCCCGCGGCCCGAAGCGCAGCGGATCGGCGAGCGCGATCAGGCGCGCGCCCATGCACAGCACATCGCGCACGATCCCGCCGATCCCGGTCGCCGCGCCCTCGAAGGGGACGACCTGCGAGGGGTGATTGTGCGATTCGTGCGCGACCACGATCCCGAAGCGCGTGCCCTGCCAACTCCCAAGCTCGACGATCCCGGCGTCTTGCCCCGGACCGAGGATGACGCCGGGGCCTTCGACCGGCAAACGCGCGAGCTGCCGGCGCGAACTTTTGTACGAACAATGCTCGCTCCACTGCGCCGCGAAGGCGTGCAGCTCGACGAGCGACGGCCCGCGCCCCAGCCGTTCGGCGATCGTGCGCGCCTCCACGACCGAAAGCGTAATCCCCGCCTCGCGCAGACGCTCGGCGAGTGCCTCGTCAGGGCTACTAACCACCTGCCGGCTTCGCGGGCGCGGGCGACGCGAGCTGGGCATCGGCCTGCAGCACCTGCGAGCGCTGCGAGGCTTGCACCAGCAGCACGCGCCCGAACATGACGGTATCGTCGAGCGCCAGCGCTTTCGCGATCGCAAGCGCCAACTCGAGCGGTTCGTATTCGGTGAGATCGAAGACCAGGCTCGCGGTCGCCGCGCCCAGCAGCGCGCCGAGCTGCGGCCCCGAGGCGACGAAGACGACCCGCGGAAAGGTCGCATCGAGAATCTGCGCGACTTGCACCGCGTAACTGGGAACGAGCTGCGTCGAGACGACGCGCCGCGCGAACTGCAGCCCGAAGCTCCCGAGCGAACGCGCGAGCGGATCGAACATGCCGGCCGCCTGCGGTCCGTCGGCGACCAGCGCCACCATCGCGGGCCGCAAGCTCGGAAAGCCGCCCACGATCTCGGCGACCTGTTCGTAGTTCGCGCGCACGACCTCGAGATCGGCCGGGGTTGGCTCCGTCAGATTGCGATAGACTTGCTTGTCGAGCATCAGGTCCTCGCGGCCTTGCGGCCAGATCCGCCACGAATCGTTATCGACCACGTCGGCGATCACGAGCGCACCGCGATTTTCGCCCGCAACCAGGCGTCCGAACTCGACCTTGCAATCGACCAGCAGCGTCTCGCGGCGCCGCCAGGCGTGCGCCAGAATCTCGTAGACGATCCGCGCCAGCTCGCTCATCAGCGCGATCTCTTGCGGGCTCGCAAGGCCGCGGGCCGCGATCTCCTCCGGCTCGATCAGCGGATCGTGGTTGGCATCGTCCTTGAGGAAGAATTCCACCATGCGCGGGACGATCAGCGCGCCGCGCGCGATCCCGGGCTTGCGCCGTACGAGCGAGCCCGCGGCGACCCCGCGCACCACGACTTCGAGCGGCAGCATCGTGCAGCGCCGGACGTGCATCTCGTTGTCGTCGTCGTCCTCGCCGCCTGAGATGAAGTGGGTCGGCAGACCGCACAAGTTGAGCAAACGAAAGACGCGCGCGGTCGTCTTCGAAGCGATCCGGCCCTTGCCCGCGATCTCGTTGCGGCGCGCGCCGTCGCCCGCGGTGATCGTGTCGAGCGCTTGGACCACGAGCACGTCGGGCTCGCCCGGCTTCTCGAAGAGCACCTTGGTCTTGCCGCGCGCGACTTCGCGCCCTTTAAGCATTGAACATCGGGGCGGCACGGCCCCCCGTTCCCCCCCGGGCCGCCACTCGGCGTTTTGTTGAACAACGGGGCGGCACGGCCCCCCGTTCCCCCCCGGGCCGCCACTCGGCGGCCCGATGTTCCCCAACGCTGCCAAAGGCTGGATCGCGAGAAGGACGGGCGGCGTGCGGTTCACAGCCCTACCTCCAGTTTCGTTCGCGGCACGGGGAACGGCTCGAGTTCGGCGATCTGTAGCGCGAGTTCGCGCGCGCGCTCGGCGGCGTCGCCGAGATGATCGTGCGGTTCAAGCAGGGCGCGGATCCGCGTCTCGCCGAGGAGCGCCCGCAGCGTCTGGTCCTGCAGCAGCATCGTCGCAAACGGATTCGGTTCGCCGGCTTCGATCCGCTCGTAGGCGCTCATCGCAAGCGTGCGCAGGTGCTCGTGCAGCCGCTGGCGGTCGGCGCCCGCGCGGACCGCTTCGAGCAAGATCGCTTCGCTCGCGGCAAACGGTCCGAAGCGCACCAGGTTCTCCGCGATCCGGCGCCGGTCGATCCGCAGCCCGCGCACGAGTCGCTCCGCAAGCGTCAGCAGTTCGTCGGCGCACAAGAACGCTTCGGGGATCGTGGTTCGGCGGTTCGCGCTATCGTCGAGCGTGCGTTCGAGCAGGTTTGTCGCGGCGTTCTGCCAGGCGACCTGCGCGTAGGCCGGGAGCAGGCGCGCGAGCGAACAGATTCGCTCCGCCAGCACCGGATTGCGTTTGAAGGGCATCGCCGAGCTGCCGACCTGGGTGCTGCCGAAGGGTTCCGCGAGCTCGCCGAAACCGGGCGAGGCGAGTACCCGCACGTCGAACGCGAAAGCCGAGAGGCTCGCCCCGAGCCCGGCCAGCGCGCCGAGCACGAGGTGGTCGAGTTTGCGTGGATAGGTTTGGCCGCTGACCGTTTGCGCTTCGAGATCGAAGCCGTCGAGGATCTCGCGCTCCTGCTCGCGCGCGCTCCGTCCGCTGCCCGCGAGCAGGCGCGCGTACGACGCCGAGGTTCCGACCGCGCCGCGCAGCCCTTTCGCGCGCAGCGCCTCGTAGGCGGTACGCAGCGCCGCTTCGTCGGTCATCAGGTCCTGGGCGTAGCGCGCGAAGCGATAGCCGAGCGTCGTCGGCTCGGCCGGCTGCAGGTGGGTATAGCCCATGGCGGCCAGCTCGGCCGTCTCGCCGATCCGCGCCGCGAATGCACCGAGGAGGGCATGCAAACGCGCGCCGAGATGCGCGAGTGCGGCGCGCATCCGTGCGATCTCGACGGTATCTTCGATATCCATCGAAGTCGCGCCCAGATGCAGTTTGCCGCCGCCGACCTGGGCTTGCGCGGCGAAGGTTCGGATCTCGGCCATCAGATCGTGACCGATCTCCCGCTCGATCTCGGTCGCCGTCGCCAGATCGATCTCGTCCGCGTGGGTGCGCAGGTCCGCAAGTTCGGCCGGCGAGACGAGCCCGCTGCGCGCCTGCGAGGCCGCGAGCGCGAGCCACACCGCGCGCCACATCGCGCGCTTGCGCCGTTCGGAGAACAGCTCGCGCAACTCGGC
>JBOHTX010000103.1:0-7070 GCA_050733855.1 Vulcanimicrobiaceae bacterium | reverse complement strand
GACCGGCCCCTGCCGGGCGCGCTATAGTCGGTGGTCGGCTGCCTCCGGTAGTCGCCTGCGCTTCGCGCGCTCCGGACGCGTTCGCCGTTCGTCCGGACGGAGAGATCGGGCCCCTGGCGCCGGTCGAGGCGACGACACCCCGGGTTCGCAACGCGGGGCACGACAAAATGACGGAGTTCCGTTGGCTGCCAAAAAACAAGCCAAGACGCGCAAGAAACGCGAACTGAAGAACGTCGCGACCGGGGTCGCTCACATCCACTCCTCGTTCAACAATACGATCGTCACCATCTCCGACGTCTCGGGCGGCGTGATCGCCTGGGCCTCGGCCGGCAACCTCGGCTTCAAGGGCTCGAAAAAGTCGACCCCGTTTGCCGCGCAGATGGCCGCCGAGGCGGTCGCGCGCAAGGCGATGGAGCACGGCATGCGCAGCGCCGAAGTTTTCGTCAAGGGTCCGGGCGCGGGGCGCGAGGCCGCGATCCGTTCGCTGCAGGCGACCGGCCTCGAGGTCACGGTGATCAAGGACGTGACGCCGATTCCGCACAACGGCTGCCGCCCGCCGAAGCGGCGCCGGGTTTAGGGAGTCGCGATGTCACGCTACACGGGTCCGGTCTGCCGCCTCTGCCGCCGCGAGACGGCCGCCAGCAAAACCGGCGAGAAGATCAAGCTCTTTCTCAAAGGCGATCGCTGCCTCACGCGCAAGTGCGCGGTCGAGCGCCGCGGCACCGCCCCCGGCCAAAAGACGCAGGGCAAGCCGAGCCGACAGAAGATGAGCGAATACGGCCGGCAGTTGCGCGAGAAGCAGAAGATGCGCCGCTATTACGGCGTCATCGAAACGCAGTTCGAGAACTACTTCCGCGACGCCGCCCGCGTCCCGGGTCAGACCGGCAAGACGTTCTTGCAACTGCTCGAACGGCGGCTCGACAACGTCGTGTACCGGGTCAACTTTGCTACCAGCCGCGCCCAGGCACGCCAGCTCGTCACCCACCGGCACTTCCGCGTCAACGGCCGCATCGTCAACATCCCGTCGTACCTGGTCAAGCCGGGCGACCTGATCTCGGTCGGCGAGCGCTTTAAGGCCTCGACGATCTTCCAAGCCAACGCGGAGTACGCGCGCGCGCGGCCCCATCCCGAGTGGCTCGAGTTCGACGACCGCGAGCTGACGATTCGGGTCGGCGCGCTGCCCGGCCGCGAGCAAATCGACACCCCGGTCGACGAACAACTGATCGTCGAATACTACTCCCGCTAAACGCTAGCTAGACGTCCGATCGTCGGGCCGCAGGGCACGGCGGATAACGCAAGCTGCAAAGGAACGAAACCTCTGTATGACCGTCCTCGAATCCTCCGTCGGCGCCTCGATCGAAGTTCGCGAGCGCCGCGACAACTACGCGAAGTTCGTGATCGAGCCGCTCGAGCGCGGCTTCGGCATCACGCTCGGCAACTCGTTGCGCCGGGTGCTGCTCTCCTCGATTCCCGGCGCCGCCGTGACCTACGTCAAGATCGACGGCATCCAGCACGAGTTCTCGACGATCCCCGGGGTCGTCGAAGATACGACCAACTTGCTGCTCAATCTCAAAGGCTTGCCGATCAAGATGGAGACGAGCGAGCCCAAGACGCTGACCCTGTCCGCAAGCGGCGCCAAAGAAGTGACCGCCGCCGACATCACGCCCGATTCGGACGTCGAGATTCTGCAGCCGGATTACCACATCGCGACGCTGACCGCCAAATCCGCCCGTCTGCACATGGAGATCGGGGTCGAGAAGTCGCGCGGCTACGTGACCTCGGATCGCCAAAAGAACGTCGAGCACATGATCGGGCTGATCCCGCTCGATTCGATCTTTTCGCCGATCCGCAAGGTGAATTTCACGGTCGACGATACCCGGGTTGGACAGTCGGTCGATTTCGACCGAGTCACGATCGAGATCGAAACCAACGGTTCGATCACGCCCGACGAAGCGCTCTCGCAAGCGGCCACGATCCTGCAAGACCAGCTCGATCTCTTCGTCAACGTCACCCGCGAAGAGTACGTTCCGGCTGCCGCACCGACGAGCGAATGGGACGTCCCGGTCGAGACCCTCAACCTCTCGGTGCGTTCGTTCAACTGCCTCAAGCGGGCCGGTATTTCGAAGGTCTCCGAGTTGCTCGACATGACCGAAGATCAAATCATCAAAATGCGCAACTTCGGCAAGAAGTCGCTCGATGAGATCAAGGCGGTGCTCGCCGAACGCGGTCTCGCGCTGCGCTCGCCGTCGTAGGCCGCCGCGATGCCGCACCAAATCGCAAACAAACGGCTCTCGCGAACCGACGGGCACCGCCGCGCGCTCTTGCGCAACCTCGCGACCTCGTTCTTCAAGTACGAAAAAATCGAGACGACCAGCACCAAGGCTAAGGAGATCTCGAAGGTCGTGGAACGGCTGATCACGACCGCCCGCCGCGGTGACCTGCACTCGCGGCGCCTGGTCGCAGCCTACCTCACGGAGCCGGCGGTCACCAAAAAGCTCTGCGACCAGATCGCGCCCACGCTCAAGGAACGGACGGGCGGGTACACCCGGATCGTCAAGACCCGCATCCGAGCCGGCGACGCCGCCGAACTGTCGCTCGTGGAGCTGGTCCGCTAGTGTCCCGTCTCATAGCGAGCGCGACACCAAGCCGCCGCGATTTTTCGTCCCCGCGAGGCGCGAGGAGCGCGGAATGGCAGCGCCATTTAAGCGACGAGCAACGAAGCGAGGGCGGAAAAGCGCAAGGCGACTGTCACGCTCGCTCTGAGACGGGACACTAGAGCCGGCGACGGTGGCGATCGAAGCGCATGACCCGGCCCGCGAGGCGATCGTCCTCGAACCGGTCGTGCGCGAATTGGTCGCCGATGCGCTGACGCCGATCTCGGCGTACCTGGCGCTTGCGACCCCTGGGCGCTCGTGCTTGCTCGAATCGGTCGAGGGGACCGAGCGCATTTCGCGCTACTCGTTCATCGGCCTCGATTACCTCGCAAGCGCGGCTTTCGAAGCGCAGGGCGACTTGCTCGGGCGGATCCGCGCGTTTCTTGCGCCCTATCGTCCACAAACGGGCGGCGCGCCGTTCCCCGGCGGCGCGGTCTGCGTGTTCGCCTACGACGCGGCCCGTGCGCTCGAGCGGCTCGGCGACGCTCCGCCGAGCGACCTCTCGTTTCCCGCTGCGCTGGTCGTCGTGCCGGGGACCTGGGTCGTCTTCGATCACTTCACGCACCGCCTCACGCTGCTCGGCTTCGCGCGCTCGCCGGACGAACGGGAAGTCGTCGAGCGTCGGCTCGATGCCGCGATCGCGCGCCTGCTCGATATCCGGCCGACGATCCCCGGCGCCGTCCGCGCACGCGGACCGATCGCGGCCTCGTTCGAACGCGAGCCGTACCTCGCGCGCGTCGCGCGCGCCAAGGCAGCCATTTACGAGGGCGAGTGCTACCAACTGCAGCTCGGGATTCGCTTCTCGTGCGAGCTCGAGGGGACGCCCTTCGATTTTTATCGCCGCTTGCGCGCGCGTAACCCCTCGCCGTACATGTTCTTCGTCGAGCACGAGGGACGCGCCGTCTTCGGTGCCTCGCCCGAGTTCTTGGTGCGGCTCGAAGCGGGGCTCGCACGCCTGCGGCCGCTCGCCGGGACGCGTCCGCGCGGCGCGAGCCGGGCCGAAGATGCGCGGATCGCCGCCGAGCTGCTGGCCGATCCCAAGGAGCGCGCCGAGCACGTGATGCTCGTCGACCTCGGACGCAACGACCTCGGGGCAGTCTGCGAGGTCGGCAGCGTGCGGGTCGACGAGCTGATGGTGATCGAGCGTTACAGCCACGTGATGCACATCGTGTCGAACGTCGTCGGCCGCCTGCGCGCTGACCGCGATGCGCTCGACCTGTTCGCGGCCGCCTTCCCGGCCGGGACGGTGACCGGCGCGCCGAAGATTCGCGCCATGCAGCTCATCGACGAGCTGGAGCCGGTCGCGCGCGGCTTTTACGCGGGCAGCGTCGCCTACCTCGATTTCGCCGGTGGAATGGATTCGTGCATCGTGCTGCGCAGCGTCGCAACTGCGGGCGGACGTGCCTTCTGGCAGGCCTCGGCCGGGATCGTCGCCGATAGCGACCCGGCCGCCGAATACCGCGAGGTTTTCGCCAAGACGCGGATCGTGCGCGAGGTTTTGGGGCTCGCGGAATGAGCAAGAGCGACGGCGCGCAGGTGCTGCTCGTCGACAACTACGATTCGTTCGCGCACAATCTCGCGCACCTCTTCGGCGCGCTCGGGGCGCAGGTCGAGGTCGTGCGCTCCGATGCGCCGGCGCTCGAACGCGCGCGCGTCGAGGCCGCCGATGCGATCGTGCTCGGGCCGGGCCCGGGACGCCCCGAGGGCGCCGGTAAGATGCTCGCGACGATCGCCTGGGCCGCCGAGGCGGGCCGGCCGCTCTTCGGCGTGTGCTTGGGCCTGCAGGCGCTGGGACTCGCGTTCGGGGCGCGCGTCGTCAACGCGCCGCGCCTGATGCACGGCAAGACTTCGGAGATCGTGCACGACGGGCGCGGGCTCTTCGCTGGGCTCCCGTCGCCGTTCGCCGCGACCCGCTACCACTCGCTGTGCCTCTCGCCCGAGAATTTTCCGGACGAACTCGAGATTTTGGCGAGCAGCGACGACGCCGTCGTGCAGGCCGCGCGCCATCGCACGCTGCCGTTCTGCGGCGTACAGTTCCACCCCGAGTCGGTCCTGACGCCGCTCGGCTACCGGATTGCCGCCAACGTGCTCGCGGCCGCAGGCGTTTCGCGCGCGAACCTCGACGAGCGGCTGGCAGGGGCCGCCGCGCTTGCGCGCGCGGGCCGCTCGTGAGCGAGTTTCGCGCGCTGCTGCGCGCGCTCGTCGCGCGGCGCGATCTCGAACGCGAGCAGGTCGCGGGCGCGATCGGCGCGATCGTCGACGGCGAATGGAGTGCGATCCAGTCGTCGGCGTTCCTGGCGGCGCTGGCGAGCAAGGGCGAAACGAGCGACGAAGTGGTGGGCGCCGCCGAGGCGCTGCGCGCGCGCGCGCTCCGGGTCGAACACGACTTGCCGCTGGTCGTCGATACCTGCGGAACCGGCGGCGACGGCGCGCAGACGATCAACGTCTCGACCGCGGCCGCGTTCGTGCTCGCCGGGTGCGGACTGCCGGTCGCCAAGCACGGCAACCGTGCGGCCTCGAGCGCGTGTGGAAGCGCCGACGTGCTCGAAGCGGCCGGACTTGCAATCGACGCCTCGCCGGAAGACGCGCGCCGCACGCTCGAGCGCGAGCATTTCGCTTTTCTGTTCGCGCAGCGCTATCATCCGGCGACGCGCGAGGTCGCCCCGATCCGCCGCGAACTTGGGATCCGGACCGTCTTCAACGTGCTCGGACCGCTTGCGAATCCGGCCGGAGCGACCCATCAGGTGGTCGGGGTTGCGAGCCTCGCACATCTCGAGCTGGTCGGCCAGGCGCTCGCGGCGCTCGGCGGCCGGGCCGCCGCGGTCGTGCACGCGAGCAGCGGGATCGACGAAGTCGCGGGCGACGTGCCGACCCACGTCTTCGAGTTCGGCCCCGGTGGAACGCGCCGCCGGCTGCTCGATCCGGCCGACTACGGGATCGCGGCCCCACCGGGAGCGCTAGCAGGCGGCTCACCCGCACACAACGCGGCCGCGCTGCGCGCGATCCTGGCCGGCGAGCGTTCGCCGCGCGCCGACGTCGTCGCGCTCAACGCGGCGCTTGCGCTGTGCGTCGCCGAGCGAGCGGAGGGGCTCGCCGAGGGGCTTGCGCTCGCCCGCGCGTCGCTCGCAAGCGGGGCCGCGCTCGCCGTCTTCGAACGGATGAGGCGGGATTCGCCCGTGGAGTCTGCATGAACGATATCCTCGAACGCCTGTACGCCGCCAAGGCGCGCGCGCTCGCCCTGGAGCGCGAGCGCGAACCGCTCGAGGCGCTCGAAGCGCTCGGGCTCGAGCGGCGGCGCGAACGGCGCGATTTGGCGGCCGCGCTGGCTGCGGCGGAAGGGCCCGCCGTGATCGCGGAGATCAAGCGGGCCTCGCCCTCGCTCGGGCTGATCTCGCGCAACTTCGATCCCGCCACGATCGCCTCGACCTATGAAGTCGGCGGCGCCGACGCGATCAGCGTCCTGACGGAAAGCGATCACTTTCTGGGCGAGTTGTCCTATCTCGAGGTCGCCCGGCGCCACTCGACCCGCCCGATCCTGCGGAAAGATTTTCTCTTCGATCCGTATCAGGTGGCGCAGTCGGCCGCTTACGGCGCCGATGCGATCCTGCTGATCGTCGCCGGCCTCGACGATACGGCACTGCGCGCGCTGCGCGACGAAGCGCGGCGCTTCGAGCTTGGGACCCTGGTCGAAGTGCACGACGAAGGCGAGCTGCAGCGGGCGCTTGCGCTCGAGCCGAGCGTCATCGGGATCAACAATCGCGACCTGCGCAGCTTCGAGACCGATCTCGGGGTCACCGAATATCTCCTGCCGCTCGTCCCGCCGAACACGCTCGTGATCAGCGAAAGCGGCGTCCACGAACCGAGCGACGTCGCCAATCTGCACGCGCGCGGCGCGCGCGGTTTCCTGATCGGCGAGGCGCTGATGCAAGCGGACGATCCGGCGGCCTTCATCGCGGCGCTCAAGGCCGGCGTCGCGACGGCCGGGCACGCGTGAGCGCACGCGAGCGCACGCGGATCAAGTTCTGCGGTTTGCGCGACGAGGCCGAACTCGCGCTCGCGCTCGCCGCCGGAGCCGATGCGCTCGGCGTGATCCTCGCGCGGAGCAGTCCGCGCGCGCTACCGCTCGAACGCGCGCTTGCGCTCGGGCGCGCGGTCCCGGCGCTGGTCGCGAAGGTCGCGGTCGTGGCCAGCCCGAGCGAGGCCGAAGCGAGCGCGCTGTGCGCAGCCGGGTTCGCGCTGCAGTTCCACGGTGACGAATCGCGCGCGCGCTGCGAGCAGCTGGCCGCGGGACGGCCGTACCTGCGCGCCATCGCGGTCGGCGAGGATGGCCCCGAGCCGGCCGCGCTGCGCGAATTCGTCGGCGCCGAGCAGGCGCTGCTCGTGCTCGACTCGCGCGCGCACGGGCGGCTCGGCGGG
>JBOHTX010000102.1:0-7094 GCA_050733855.1 Vulcanimicrobiaceae bacterium | reverse complement strand
GGTCGCGGCCAACCTGCTCGACGGCCGCGGCGACGGCGTCTGGTTTATCGAACTCGCGCCGCTCGCCGACGGTTCGCTCGTCGCGAGCACGGTCGCAAACGCCCTCGGCCTCACGCTGCCGGCCGACAAGGAGCCGACCGCGGCGCTCGTCGCCGCGCTGCGCTCGCGCACGATGTTGCTCGTCTTCGACAACTGCGAGCACCTCGTCGATGGCGCCGCCGCCGTCATCTCGGCGATTCTGCACGGCACGCCGAACGTGACGATCCTCGCCTCGAGCCGCCAGAGCCTCGGCGTCACGGGCGAGATGACGCATCGCATGCCCTCGCTCGAGGTGCCCGCGAAGGCGGCTTCCGGGGAGCCGTTGACGGCCGCGCAGGCGCGTACTTTCGGCGCGATCGCGCTCTTCGCCGAGCGCGCCTACGCCGCCGACTCGCGTTTCGAACTCAGCGACGAGAACGCGCCGATCGTGGCCGAGATCGTCCGCCGGCTCGACGGCATTCCGCTCGCGATCGAGCTGGCCGCGCCGCGCGTGAAAGTGCTCGACCTGCGACAGCTCGGCAAGCGTCTCGACGAACGGTTCCGCCTGCTCACCGGCGGTGGGCGCGACGCGCTGCCGCGGCAGCAAACGCTGCGCGCGCTGATCGACTGGAGCTACGACCTGCTCGACGACCCCGAGCAGCGTCTCTTCGCACGGCTCGGCATCTTCGTCGACGGCTTCACCCTCGAGGCCGCCACGACCGTGTGCTGCGACCAGAAGCTGGACGAGTTCGAACTCTTCGACCTGCTGGCGTCGCTCGTCGACAAGTCGCTCGTGGTCGCGGAACTGACCGCCGAATCGACCCGCTACCGGCTGCTCGAATCGACCCGCGCCTACGCGCTCGAGAAGCTCGCGACGACCGGCGACCAAAAGCGGATCGCGGACTTGCACCTCGGCTGGGTGCTGGCGCTCGTCGGGAACGCCTGGGAGATATTCGACACGACCTTGCGGGAGGACGCCTATGACGCGCTCGGCGTCGAGATCGGCAACGTCCGAGCGGCGATCGCCTGGGCGCGCGAGTCGGGCGACCTGGATCGCGGCGCGGCCGTCGTCGCGTACGTCGGCGCACGCGCCCTGCAAAACTTCGGCTCTGTCGCCGAATGGAACGCGCAATTGACGTATTTCATCGACGCGCTGCCCGGCGACCGCGAGCCGATGCGAGCGAAACTCTACCACATCGCCTCGCTTCTCGCCGGTGAATCGATCCGCATGAGCGACGCTTTCGAGTACGCCGAGCGCAGCGTGGCGTGCGCGCGGAGCTCCGGCGATGCTCGTGCCCTTGCCGATGCGCTCTGCAGCCTCGCCGTAGCATTGCGACGAACGCGCCGCTTCGCCGAAGCTGAGGCCCCCCTTCGCGAGGCGGAGGCGCTCGGCGGCCCGGATTTCTCCCCGCGATCGTTCGTCACCCATTGGAATTCCCGCGCCGTACTTGCGTCACTCGTAGGTGGCGAAGACGAGAGTATGCGCGGCTACGAACGTATCGTTGCCAAACACCGCGCGCTCGGTGCGCCGATGCGGAGTAGGGCGATCGTGAACAACATCGCCGAAACGGAACACCAACGCGGCAATACCGAGCGTGCGATCGCAGTCGCCCGCGAGGGGTTAGCGACCATCACGTCTCGCTTGGGACACGCAGGGCTGCTCCAGAACCTCGCCGGCTATCTGCTCGCGCTCGACGACCGCGTTGCCGCTCGCGAGAGCGCCGAAAAGAGCATCGCGCTCTACGAGACGAACGACCCCGATTCGGTGGCGTGCGCGATCGCGATCGAGCACCTGGCACTCGCCGTTGCGCTCGACGGCGACCTCGCACGGGCCGCGCGCCTGCTCGGGCACACCTCGCAGCGTTTCGCCGAAGCCGGCTTCGAGCGCGAATACACCGAGACGGTCACCTACGACCGCCTACGCGCACTGCTGGCGGCCGGCCTGACGCCCGAAGAACTCGCGCGTTACGAAGCCGAGGGCCGTGACTACACCCCCGACCGCGCCCGCGACGAAGCGACCCTTCGGTCCTGAGGAGCGGCATTCATGTACGACGGCTTCCAAAACGAAATCTATCTGAGCGGCCTCGGGGGCGAGCGTCCCGAGTTCCCGCTGACGTTCGAGGGCTGGGAGCGGTCCGCGCGCGAGTTGCTGAGCACGGAAGCCTTCGCCTACGTGGCGGGCGGCGCGGGCGACGAGCAGACGATGCGCGCGAACCGCGCCGCTTTCGAGCGCTACGGCTTCGTGCCGCGCATGCTGCGCGAGTTCGCGCGCTGCGATCTCGCAACGACGCTGTTCGGGCGGGCGATGCCGACGCCGCTGCTGCTCGCGCCGATCGGAGTGCTCGAACTCGTCGCTGCCGACGGCGACATCGCCGTCGCGCACGCCGCCGCCAAGTGGGGCGTCACGAGCGTCCTCTCGACCGTCTCGTCGGTTGCGCTCGAGCGCGTCGCCGAAAGCGCACCGGCCGCCGCGCGCTGGTTTCAACTCTATTTCCCAAAGAACGCGGAGCTGGCGCGCTCGCTCGTGCAGCGCGCGGAGGCGGCCGGCTGCGGGGCGATCGTCGTCACGCTCGATACCTGGACCCTCGGCTGGCGCCCGCGCGATCTGGCGCTCGCGCACCTGCCGTTCTTGCGCGCCAAGGGCCTCGCGAATTATCTGAGCGACCCCGTCTTTCGTTCGCGCCTCGGGGCACCGCCCGAATCGTCGGCCGAGGCGTTGCAGGCGGCGGTCGCCGCCTGGACCGGCCTCTACGGCAACCCGGCGCTGACCTGGAGCGACGTGGCGCGGATCCGCTCGTGGACCTCACTTCCCATCGTGCTCAAAGGCATCTGCGGGCCCGACGATGCGCGCGCCGCCGTCGACGCCGGCGCTGCCGGCGTCATCGTCTCCAACCACGGCGGCCGCCAAGTCGACTGCGCGCGGGCCGCACTCGACTGTTTACCGGCGGTCGCGGAGGCGGTCGGCGAACGCGCCGCCGTGCTCTTCGATTCCGGGATTCGCAGCGGAGCCGACGCGATGATCGCGCTCGGACTCGGCGCCGACGCCGTCCTCGTCGGTCGCCCCTACGTCTACGGTTTGGCGTTCGGCGGCGAGCGCGGCGTCGAATGGGTGCTCCGCTGCCTGCTCGCCGAACTCGCGACGAACCTCGCGCTCGCCGGTTTCCCCTCGGCCGCCGCAGCGAAGAACGCCCTCAGGTAATCGCGCCTGCGGCCTTCTCGAGCAACTCGACGGGGATGCCGTTGGGGTCCTCGACGAAGGCGAGCGAACGGCTGCCGCCGGGCGATTTCTTCGGCTCTGCGATGATCTTCACGCCGTCCGCGCGCAGGCGTTCGACCGTCGCGCGCAGGTCGTCGACTTCGAGCGCCAGGTGTTCGTAACGGTTGCCGAGCTGGTACGGCGGGTGGTCCTCGAGATCGAAGACGAGTTCGACGTACGCGTTCCAATCGGCGCCGACGAACGCCATGTCGGCGTTGCCGGGATAGTGCAGCGGGCCGTCGAGCAGTTTGAGGCCGAGCTTCTTCGTGTAGAAGTCGAGCGAGGCGTCCATGTC
Organism: Vulcanimicrobiaceae bacterium; assembly: GCA_050733855.1. Lineage (GTDB taxonomy): Bacteria > Vulcanimicrobiota > Vulcanimicrobiia > Vulcanimicrobiales > Vulcanimicrobiaceae > JBOHTX01. The sequence continues at coordinate 3,525 of JBOHTX010000102.1, read as the reverse complement.
GCTGACGAAGATCGAGGTGTGCAGATAGCGTGCCATGACGCTCCCTTCGACCGGCCCGCCCGCGCCCCTCGCCGACCTCGGCGCACGGAGCGAGCGCGGATCGCCCCTCCGCAGCACGGAGCGACCCTCGCCCGAGCGCCAAGTGCCGGGCAAAGGTGAATCCCCGATGAACGTTGGCTTTGCGAACGCTCGCGTGCAACGGCGCGAGGGTCGCCGGCGTTTAGCTGGTACGCGCCCGCTGTGGGCGCCGAGCCCTCCGGAGAATGAGGGACGCGAACGATGCTAGCTTCGAAGATTCGGTTGACGATCGCCGCTGCGCTCGGCGCGCAGCTCGCCGTACTCGGCCTTGCGAGCGCACCGGCGCGCGCCGCCGGCAGCGCCCCCAACGTCGCGCGCATCAGCCTCATCCGCGGAAACGTCGACGTGCACCGCAGCGACGCGAACGAAGACGTCGCCGCCTCGATCAACGCGCCGCTGCTCGCGGGCGACTATCTCTCGACCGGCAGCGGCGGCGCGCGAGCCGAGGTGCAGTACGATGCGTTTGGCGCACTGCGGCTCGCACCCGATACGCAGATTCGCTTCACCCAACTCGATCCCGGACACAACGTCGTGCAGCTCGCGCAGGGAACCGTCGAACTGCGGCTCTTCCGCTCGAGCGACGACGATATTCAAACGCCGACCCTCACCGTGCATCCCGATGAAGCGGGCGCCTACGACGTCACCGTGACGAGCAACGGTCAGACTCAAGTGACCGTGCGCGAAGGTCACGCCGACCTGATCAGCGACCGCGGCACCACGACGATCGGTCCCGGCTCGACGACGCTCGCCGACGGGACTCCCTCGAACGCTTCGTTGCAGACGGTCGCCGAAATTTCCGACTCCGACTTCGACGCCTGGACCGATCAGCGCGATCTCGCCTACGAACGCGCTTTCGCTTCTCCCGACGAACAGTACGATACCTACGTCGGCTATCAGGATCTCGGCGACTACGGGCACTGGGCCGACGTCGGGAATTACGGCAACGTCTGGATTCCGTACGAGACCGCCGGCTGGGCGCCCTACCACGACGGGCGCTGGGCCTGGGAGCCGTACTACGGCTGGACTTGGGTCGGCTACGAACCGTGGGGCTGGGCGCCGTACCACTACGGACGCTGGTTCTACGCCAACGACTACGGCTGGTGCTGGTGGCCCGGAGCGGTCTACGCGCAACCGATCTGGCAGCCTGCGCTGGTCGGCTTCTTCAGCTTCGGCGGCGGCGGCAGCTTCTTCAGCCTCGGCTTCGGAGGGATCGGCTGGGTCCCGCTCGCACCGTACGAGACCTACTATCCGTGGTGGGGCGCGCGGCGCGGCTGGGGCTACGACGGCTGGGGCGGCCGGCGCTGGGTGCGCGTACCGCCGTTCCAATCGAGCGTCACCTACGTTAACATCACGCACATCACGAACATCTATCAGAACGTCAACGCACCGGGCGGCGTGGTCGGCATCAACTCGTCGCATTTCGGCAACGGAATGTCGCGGCCGATCTCGATCTCGCCGCACCTGCTGGGACGCGTCGCCGTGGCGCACGGCGTCGTCCCCATCGTGCCGACGCGCTCGAGCCTCGGCTTCACGCGCGGAACCGTTCCCAATCGGCCGGTCGCGCTGAGCCCGCACTTCGCGCGGCTCGCGGCGCCGCGCGCCGACCTGACGACCCCGGTTTTCGCAAGCCAGCAACACGCCGTGCAGCGGCTCGCGCAGAACGCCTACCGCAACCACCCGGCGATCGTTGGCGGACCGCGCGCGCTCGCACCGATCGACCGCGTCGGAGCGCATCAGTTCGGATCGCATACGGTCGTAACCGGTACGGCCGCAACGCGTCCGGTCGATGCGCATCCGGTCGGTGCAGGGCCGCTCGACCTGCAGAGGGGCAACGACCCGTGGGCGCGCTTCGGCGAATCCGGCCCGCGCGGGCTCGACCGCTCGATCCATGCGGCGCCGGCCGCTGCGGGGAGCGCGCACGGGTTCTCCGGCACTTCGTCGCGGTTCGCGCACGGAACCACCGCCAACCCGGCGACGCTCGACCGTGGACGACCCTCGCATCCGACGAACTCGGCGACCACGAACGGCGGCCGGCACGCCTTCGCGCCGAGCCCCGTCCGCGTGACCGATGGACAGGTCAGCGCGGTCGCCGGCAGCCCGTGGTCGCGTTTCGGCCGCGTCGACGTGGCGCGCGGAGACCGCACCACCCTCTTCGCGCCCTCGCACGCCGGTTTCTCGGCGCGCAGCTCAGGGTCTCGCACGTTCCAGCCGCACACCTTCCAGTCGCGCACGTCGCAACCGCGCTCGTTCGCACCGAGCTTCTCGCAGCCGCGTTCGTTCGACTCGCACGCCTCGCAGCCGCGCTCGTTCCAATCGTTCTCGCAGCCGCGCTCGTTCGATTCGCACGCCTCACAGCCGCGCTCGTTCCAGTCGTTCTCGCAGCCGCGCAGCTTCGACCGCATGTCCTCACAGCCGCGAGACTTCAGTCCGCATAGTTTCAGCCCGCAGAACGTCGGCCCACGCAACTTCAGTCCGCAAAACTCGGCGCCGCACTTCTCGGCGCCGCACTTCTCGGCACCGCATTTCTCCGCACCGCACGTTTCCGCACCGTCCCGCTCCTCGGACCACAGCGGAGGCGGGCGACACTAAGATCGGCGTCGAGCGCTAACCGACGTGTGCGCCCGCGCACACGCCGGACTACCGGCACGCTCGCCGCGATACGGGGCGGGAGGGCGACTGACGCCGGACGCGAAGGCGACGGCTCATGCCTCGAGCCGCCCAGGTCGTTTCGACGACGCTGCTCTTCTTTGCGTGCACCTGCAGCGCGGCGGTCGCAGCCACGCGAGCGCCGCTCGCTTCTCCGACCGCCTTCGCCCACGTCATCCGCGCCGTCAACCCGCGCCTGCGACCGGTGCAAAGCCGGATCTACGCCGACGCCCTGCTCGCCAGCTCGCGCAACGCGCACGTCGATCCGACGCTCGTGATGGCGGTCGTGACCGTCGAATCGCACTGGAACACGAGCGCGCTCTCGTGGCGCGGTGCGGAGGGGCTCGGCCAACTCATGCCCGGCACCGCGCACACCCTCGGCGTCGACCCGTGGTCCTCACGCCAAAATCTCAGCGGCGTCGCGCACTACCTGCACCGTCTGCTCGGACTCTTCGCGACCGCCCACAAGCCGCTCGCGGAAGCGCTGGCCGGGTACAATGCGGGCCCGCTCGCGGTCAAACGCTACGGCGGCATCCCGCCCTACGCCGAAACCCAAGCCTATGTCGGCCGCGTCCTCTCGACGTGGGGCGCCCTGCGCTGGAAAGTCGCGCGCTTGACGCCGCGGGCGCATCCGGCGACGGTCCTCCTCGACCGCTCGCCGCTCGCCGCAGCGGCTTCGAGCGAACTGCGTTACTGGCTCGAAGCGCAACCGGCTCGCTAGTGTCCCGAACCAGAGCGGGCGTGACACAAAGCGACGAGCGATTTTTCGTCGTCGCTAGGCGCGAGGAGCGTGGAATGACC
>JBOHTX010000101.1:0-7104 GCA_050733855.1 Vulcanimicrobiaceae bacterium | reverse complement strand
GTGTTGAACACGTCGCGCAACATTGCGCCCGCGATGCCGCCGGCGACTCCGCCCTGAGCGGCGGCCGTGCGCTGTTCCTTGCCGAAGTACGGGCCGAGCGCGTGTGCGAGATTCGGCAGCGTCAACGATTGGAGCCAGACCTTCCCCGGACCGGTTAGGCGCGCGACGAAAAGCCCGTCGCCGCCGAAGAAGACGTTCTTGATGCCGCGCAGGAAGGTCACGTCGAAGTTCACGCTTTCTTCGAACATACCGACGTGACCGGGATGCGCTTGCAGCACCTCGCCCGCGGCGAGTTCGTAGGTCACGATCTCGCCGCCGAGTTCGACCCACGCTTGGCAGGAACCCGAGAGCCGCTGCATCACGAACCCGTCTCCGCCGAAGACGCCGGCACCGAGCGAGCGCTGGAAGCCCATCACAAGCTGCACGCCTTCGGTCGCGCACAGGAAGCCGCGGCGATGGACCATGTATCCGCGTCCCGCTTGGACCTCGACGGGCACGATGTGCCCGGGAATCTTGGCGGCGAAGGCGACGAGCCCGGGGCCGCCTTGAACGCTGTACTCTGTCATGAAGATGCCGCCGCCCGCAAGCGCGCGGCCGAGCACGCCGAGCACGCCCTTCGCGCCGGCGGTTTGGGTGGTCGTGTTGAGCTGCACGGTCTGGGTCATCCACGAGAACTCGCCGGGCTCGGCGACGACCTTATCGCCCGGTTCGAGCGCGATCTGGAGCACCGGAAGCGTGCTGCCCGTAATTTCTGCTTTCATGGCAGCATCGTACCGGCGGTGCGTCCCGCCGGCGTCCACACGGGGACGCGGGCGGGACCGGGGCGTGCTAGCGTGGGCGCACCGCGAAAGGGCGATGAAATGAAGCGCGCCGAGCATCTCTTCGTCGTGCGCATGTGGCAGGAGGCGGGCGACGGTAGCCGGACGCCGTGGCGCGGAAGCGTCGAGCACGTCGGCACGGGCGAGCGACGGTTTTTCTCCAGCCTGGTCGACCTCACCGAGTTCCTTGCCGGCCGCGTGGAATCCAAGGACGTGCAGCGGCAGCGCACGCCGTAAACGCCTGCAGGCAGGGGGCATCGGTCTTGCCGAGAAGCGGCTCGCCCTCGACGACCTCGACTCGGGGTTACAGCATGGGCGACACGCTCACCGTTGGTCGCGGGCTCCGTATCAGCTTCCTCGGCCAGCCGCGCTTCTGCCACGACGGCAAGCCGTTCGCATTTCACGGCCGGCCTCGCGTGCTTGCGCTGCTGGCCTTTCTTTTGCTGCACCGCGGAGCCCACCTCACGCGTGACCTGGTTGCCTTCACGCTTTGGCCCGACGACGGCGAAGACGAGGCGCGCGGCAAGCTCCGGCGCCACCTCTATCACCTGAACGGCGCGCTGCCCCCGGGGGACGTCCCGTACGTCATCTCCGAAGAAGACACGCTGCGCTGGAACGACGACGCGGGCGTCCGGCTCGACATCGATGACTTCGCACGCGATCTCGGCGACGAGGGGCGCTGGGCGGAAGCCGTCGAGTTGTACCAGGGCGATCTCGTGCCGACCGTCTACGACGATTGGATCTTTCCAATTCGGGACCGGTACCGGCGCGAGTACCTCGCGACGCTCGAGCGGCTGCTGGGACGGGCGCGGAGTCGCCGAGATTTTTCGCCGGCAGCGACATACGCGGAACGGATCCTTGCGCACGACCCGTGGCGCGAAGACGTTCTGCGTACGCTTGCATCGATTCGCTACGAGAGCGGTGATCGCGCGGGTGCCCTCCGCGAGATCGACGCGTTCGCGCAACGACTGAAGGACGAGATGGGCGTCGAGCTTATGCCGGAGACGCTTGTCCTACGGGCGTTACTGCTGCGCGGCGGCGCGCTGCCGGGCGCAGCCGAGCCGCCGTCTTCCCAGGGGCGCCCTCAGGCGAACCCGCTTCCGTTCGTCGGGCGCGAGGTGGAATACGAGCAACTTCTCGGTGGCTGGCGGCGCGCCGCCCGCAATCGCGGCGAGTTCGTCCTGCTCGGAGGCGAAGCCGGCATCGGAAAGACCCGGCTCGCGAGTGAGCTTGCGCTCCTGGTGAACGCGCAAGGCGGGCGCGTGCTGCGCGGCACGACCTCATCGCCTGAACAAATGCCGTACCAACCGATCATCGAAGCGCTGCGCGACGCGCTGCCGCTGTTGGCGGCGATCGAGATTCGGCCGATCTGGCTGGCGGCGCTCGCGGTCCTCGTTCCGGACCTCGCGCTACGGCGCGCGGACCTCCCTGCTCTCTCGGCGCTCGATGCTAAGCGAGAGCGCTCGCGGCTCATGGAAGCCCTCGCGGCGACCTTCCACGCGCTCACGCAGCAGCGCCCCCTCCTGCTGATCTTCGAGGATATCCAGTGGGCGGGCGGCGCGACCCTCGACACCCTCGAGTATCTCGCTCGGCGCGTCGCGGCGATGCCGGCCCTCGTCGTGGCAACCTATCGCAACGAGGTTCGCGATGAGGCCCGCGTGGTCCAGCCGCTGCGCCGCAAGTTGCAGCTCGAGAACGTGATCGGTCACGTTTCGCTGGGGGGACTCTCTCGCGACGCGGTGTGCGAGCTGGCGCGTAACATACCCGAGCTACGCGACGACGCGGAAGCGGCCGGGGCCCACGCGCACGCGGTCAGCTCCGGCAACCCGCTGTTTGCCGTCGAATTGTTGCGCGAACGCGCCGAATCGGGCGCGAGCGAGGCGCCCTCGCTCGGCCTGCGCGCGATGATCGAAGTTCGAACGAGCCGCATCTCCGCGAACGCGCGAACGATCGCCGACGTCGCCAGCGTCGCCGGCCCAACTTTCGACACGGATCTCTTGCGCGAGGTCTCCGGCCTCCCCGAAGACGCCGTCCTCGACGGTATCAACGAGTTACTCGGGCGGAATGTCGTGCGCGATGTCGGACGCGTCGGCTTTGCGTTTGCGTTCAGCCATGCGATGATCGCCCGCACGGTGTACGAGAACGTGCCGCCGCAGCGGCGCGCGCAGTGGCACCGCCGCGTCGCCGCGGCGATCGAACGCGGTACAAGCGGTCGCGATGAGGCGGCCTCCATTCTCGCTCTGCACTACGAGAAGGCCGGCGATTCGGAGATGGCCGCCCCGTATCATCTCGTGGCAGCGCTGCGCGCGTTTGCCGTATTTGCCAATCAGGAAGCGCTCGCCGGCGCCACGCGCGGGCTCGAACTCGCGAACGATCCCCGCCGACAATCCGAACTGCTCGGCTTGCGCGAGCGGATTCTGGGACGCCTGGGCGAGCGTGAGGCGCAGCGCGCAGATATCGATGCCCTCGGCCGGCTTGCAAGCGACGAGACCGAGCGCGCCGATGTCCTCTGGCGCCGCGCGCAGTTGGCGCGCGCGCTCGGCGAGCTCGCGGACGAGGCTCACTACTTGGAAGAGTTTGCCGGGCGGGTGAGCGCCACCGACGACCTAGGCCGGCAAGCTGCCGGCCGGCGCTCCGCGGCACGAAACTTGATGTCGCGAGGCCGCTACGAGGAGGCCGACGCGGCTGCCGAGTCGGCGCTCGGGATCTACCGCACGCTCGGCGACGCGGGAGGGGAAGTCGAAGCGTTGTGCCTGATCGCAGAGATCGCCGTCAATCACGGCACCCCCGCTCGGGTCGACGGCGCACTCGAGGACGCGCGCGCCCGCGCCGAAAGCGGCGACGACCAACTGCTCGCCGCGCGTGTGGCGATGGCGTCCGCGGCCGTCGCGATCAATCGCCGGGATTTCCCCCGCGCATTGGGCTACGCACAGGAGGCCCAGCGGCGCTACCGCGAGATCGGCGATCGCGAAGGCGAGGCGGAGGCGGGCACACGCGTCGCGACCGCACTCTCATTCCATATGCGCTTCGAAGAAGCGAGCAGCGAGTTTGCAGCCGCCGCACGCATCTATCGAGCCCTCGGCAATCGTTTGCAGTTTGCGTACTTGCTGTTCAATCAAACCGGGGCTCACCTGCAGCTCGGGCTCTTGGACGATGCGCGTTCGTCGTTGACTTCGGCGCTCGAGATTTTTGAAGCAATCGACGACACGCGCGGACGAGCCGCTTGCCTGACCAACTTGAGCATGGTTAGGCTGTTGCAACAGGCACCGGCGGAAGCCAAGGAGATCGGCGCTCGCGCGCTCGTTGCCGCTGCCGAGATCGGCAACCATGCGATCGAAGCCGGAGCCCTCGCGAACCTCGGGAACGCCGAACGCGAGCTGGGCGAACTGGACGCGGCGCTGGCGCACATGAAGGAGGCGATCGCGATTCGAGGACGGCTCGGGCGCTCGGCCACCTTCGAGGAACTGGGCGACCTAGCGCTCGCGCAGCTTCAAGCCGGCGACGTCGCCGCTCTGGAGACCGCGAACGACATTCTGCAGCACGCGGACGAATCGGGCGAAAACGTCGTCCTTCCCTACTACTGCTTTTGGGCGGCCGCTCGCGTGTATCACGCCCACCGCGATCCCGCGGCCGCTACCGCCCTGAAGCGGGCGGCGGCTCTGGTGAGCCGCCAGCTCCAGGCGATGGCCGACGAGCGCTCGCGTGAGGCATTCGCGCGGCTCCCCGCCGTCCGCGCGATCGCCGCGGCCGAGCGAGGCGACTGGCCCTAGCGGCGGCCTCAAGGACGCTGCCGGGACGCCGGCCTGATACCTTCCGCGCCGGGAGGTATCACGATGACGCCCCACGCTGCATTGCTCAGGCCGACCGCTCTGCTCGTCGCGCTCGCTATCGTTCTGTCGGGCTTCGCTCCGACGCCCGCACGAGCCGTTGCTCAAGGCAACAGCCGCAACGGCTGCATGAATCAGTGGCTGTTCAACGGCGTCTGGCGCGTTCGAATCACCAAAGTCGAGCCGCTGATGAACGGCTCGCAGCAACAGGGATGGCTGGTCAGCGAGACGTGGCGCAACGGCACGTCCCGCGAGCTTTCTCCAGCTGACTCGCTGATGAAAGATCAGCAGTTGCAGTTGTCCGGCGCCACGCTGGCCCCGCAACCGAACCGACAACAGGGGCTCGCTTTCAATACGCTTGCGCCGTCCGGCCAATACTCGTACCAGCAAATTTTCTACGGTCCGAATCTGGGCGTCGACCCGTCGAATAAACCGAAAGCCTTGGACGTAACCTTTGACGGCGCTCGGCTCGCGACCCAGAATAAACCACACTTCACGAGCGGTCGATACAACTATCATTACGATCTGACGTGCGTTGCAAGCGGGAAGGCGGCGCTGGCCGAAGGCGGATCGACACAGGTCGACGCCACGCAAGGCTGCATGAATCAATGGATGTCCAACGGCGTATGGAAGATGCGCGTCCTCAAGGTCATGCCCTTTCCGGAAGGTGCCGCGGCCGCAAATCAAGGCGGCTGGAGCGTGGTGCAAGAGTGGGTGAACGTCACGCACGGTAAGGTGTTTCCGGGCGGATTACCGGATATCGGGAATCGCGTTGCACCCACGAACGTCAGCGACGAATTTCTCGCGACAAAGGGTGGAAACAACGCTTCGACGTTCAATACCGTCGGTGGTTTCCACCTCGGCGCCCGCAACGTTCCGTTCGCTCCGGGCGAGCCGTACACGTTCAGTCAGCTGATTGCCTGGAACCCGCTGGATCCGGCCGATACGCCGACGCGGCTGCTCGTCACGTTCGACGTGACGAGTCAAAACGCCGAGAAATTGTCGATTCCCGTTCCTCGGTATCGGAACCCGGCCAACTTTCGCATCAACTTGGCGTGCGGCGGCAAGGTCGTGTCGGCGCCGGGCGTCAATGCGCTGCAATCACCCCCGCCGCAGCCCGCGTCCGCGGCTGCACCGCAGCGTATGGCTTCCGCGCAAATGCCGTCCGGCGGCCGGACCCCCAACGTTGATCCATGCGCGATGCTGAGCGCGCCGGACGTTGCCTCCGCGCTCGGCGTCGGTGTGCGATCGCTCGGAACCGCACAGCGTCCGTCGCCCGACGAGTGCGCGTGGCCGGTCGCCGCGCGCGCCGGAGCACCGGCGCAAAACGTCGTGCTCGTCATGCAAAATGTTCCGCCGGCGAAGCCGCACTGTCACGGGCTCGGCTGTCTGCACGTCGTGCAGTCCGCGCTCGGGGCGGCCGGACTGCCGGGAGTGCCCGGCCTACCCGGTCTGCCGCCGCAGTTTTCGGAGGCCTTCACGGACGCTCAGATCATTGCGGACCTGGGCGACAGAGCCGCCTGGAAAGACGGGCGGCTGACCGTCGTCAAGGCCGACATTGCGTTCCAACTGCTCGTGCACGGGTCCGGGTCGCCGGCGCTGTCAACGTCCGAAGCACTCGCCCGCGACGTGCTCGATCACCTTCCGAGCCCGTGATTCGGGAGAAGGACTACGCCATGAGAAAACAGCGTTTCGCGCTCGGGCCGGCTGTCCTCGTGCTTGCGGCCGCGATCGCGTTCACGGTCGGAATGTCGTCTCTCGCGGCGCAAGGATGTTCCTTGCTCGCGTCTGCGAAACCGCCCGCCGTGATCCACCCGGTCATCGCCGTTCCCGCGACTGCCGGCTTCGACCAGTACGGCTTTCCTCGCCTCACGCCCGGCGCGTGGCTCATCACCACCGCGCAGACGCTGCCGGCGCACATCGTGGCACAGCGGAAGTATTGCGTGAAGTCCGGTGTCGCGACCAGTCTGAACGAGTTTCTCGATCAACAGGGAGACGGAGGCTACGATTGTCACCTCGGATCAGGTGCCCCCGGCATCGGCAGTGCGTTTTGTACCAAACTCTCGTCGGAGCACACGGTCATGAACGTGATCCTTCGTCTCAAGTGGCACGTCACGACGAGCAACAACCAGGCGAACTTTCGCGCCGACGTATCGGGCGACGCCGACTTCGGCTCGGCCGACCCACAAGTGCCCCACGGCCATGTGCCGGTCGCTGAGACGATCGCCGGCGCGTATCAAGGGTCTTGCAATTTCACCAAGCCGAAGCCGATGAGTGCCCCTCCCCAACGTGTCAAGCTGAGTGCCCCCTCCAGATGAACGACGACGCCGTGCAAGGTAAGCGTGGCTTTAGGACCGTCTTGACGGCGATTGGGATCGCGTTTCAGGTCGGATTACGCCAACGCGGGAAGGTCTTCGGTAGCGCCGCGCTCGATGAACTGGGAGCCTTCCGCGCTTGCC
>JBOHTX010000100.1:0-7205 GCA_050733855.1 Vulcanimicrobiaceae bacterium | reverse complement strand
CGCACCCTCGCGCGTCTGGCCGCGCGCAGCGCATCGCTGCGTGCGATCTTGCCCGGTCACGGACCCGAACTCGCCGAGCCGCCGGCGGTCTTCTCGCGCTTCCTTGCGCACCGCCGCGAACGCGAGGCGCAGATCGTCGCGGCGCTCGAGCCCGGCGGAGCGACCCTCCCGGAGCTGGTCGCGACCATCTACCGCGCCTATCCGCGCAGCCTGTGGCCCGCGGCGGGCCGCCAGGTGCTCGCACATCTGTCGGCACTCGCAGACGAGGGCCGCGTTCGCGCGGAACCTCTTGCGCGCGAACCGACCGCAACCGAATCCGCGATCCTGCGACCGGATCCGAGCGCCGCAAGCGATCCAGCCGCCGCGGCCGTCGCCGCCGCCGAGCTCGGATACGATGCGGGTCCGCCCTTCGCGCGCTACGCGCTGGTGTAGCTCACGAAATGCGCAGCACGACTTTGCCGAACTGTTCGCCGGCGAGCACGCGCGCTGCAGCGGCGGCCGCTTCTTCGAGCGGGTAGACGCGGTCGACCACCGGCCGCAAACCGCCCACCTCGAAGAGCTCGAGCATCGCGCGAAAATCCGCGGGGCTGCCCATCGACGTGCCCAGCAGGTCGAGGTGTCGCCAGAATAGCGCGAACGGCCGAATCGTCGCATCGCCTTGGGTTGCGCCGTAGACCACGATGCGCGCCCCGGTCCGCGCGATTTCGAGCGAGCGCGCGAGGGTTTGGCCGCCGGTGCCGTCGACGACGAGCGTCGGACCGCCGCTCAGCTTGCGGATCGTCTTGTGCCAATCGGGATCGCTGCGGTAATTCACGCCGCCGCTCGCACCGAGCGCAAGGGCGCGTTCGAGCTTCTCGTCGCTCCCGGTCGTCACGAAGGCGCGCGCGCCGGCGTGCACCGCGTACAGCAGGACGAAGGTTTGCACGCCGCCGCCGATCCCGGGGATCAACACCACGTCGTCTTTGCTCAGCCGACCGCGGGTGAAGGCGGCGCGATAGGCCGTGAGTCCGGCCAGCGGGATCGCCGCCGCCTCATCGTACGAAAGCGGCTTCGGTTTGCGAAAGACCGCGCTCGCGGGGACGGCGACGTATTGCGCAAAGGTGCCGTCGCGCGGCATCCCGAGGATGTTCCCGTGCCGTTGCGCGGCTTGCGGATCGTCGTTCCAGCCGAGTTCGGGATCGATGACGACCGGGGTTCCGAGTTCCGGACCCAAGACGCCGTCCCCGAGCGCCGCGACTTCGCCCGCGCCGTCGGAACCGAGCGTGCGGGGCAGCGAGATCCCCGGATACAGGTTCTGCGTGATGAAGACGTCGCGGCGATTGAAGGCCGCGCGTTCGAGCCGCACCAGCAGCTCGCCGGGCCCCGGTTCGGGCCGCGCGATCTCCTCGATGTGGAGTTTTTCGGGTCCGCCCAGCTCCGTCAGGCGGATAGCTTTCATCGTAGGCATGGCTCGCGCAACGTACGCAGCCCGCGCGTCCGTCCCTGCGCGGAACTCTCATCGCAACGGCCGAACGATAGTTCGTGACGATACGTTCGGAGGAAAGCCGCTGAGGGAGGGGCCGGGGTGACGCGCTTGAGACCGCTCGAGGTTATCCGCGTGCTGTGCGCGCTCGGCGTGCTCGCCACGCTCGGAGCCGCGCGCTTTCCCGGCACGGGCGGTGCGCTCCCCGCGATCCCCGCGCAGCTCGATCTCGGCCCGCGCGCGAGCAACGCGCCGGCGCAGGTGGTCGTCGTGCTCGCACACCGCAACGAAGCGCAACTCGACGCGCTCGTCGAAGCGATCGAAGCCGGACGCGCCCGCCCGATCTCGCACGCGCAGTTCGCCGCCGAATTTGGACCCGACCCGGCCGCGAGCGCGCGCGTAGCGGCGGCGCTGCAGGCGGCGGGCCTGCGGATCACAAGCGTGCAGGGCCCGCTCGTGATTGCAAGCGGGAGCACGGCGTACATCGAGCGCACCTTCGGGACCACCCTGCACAACGTCCGCGCGAGCCCGCCGGGCGACTGGTATGCACCCGCGACGGCCGTGCGCATTCCGGCGAATCTCGGCGATGCGGCCGCCGTCGTCCTTTCGCACCTGCCGCTTGCGAGAGCGCGGTAACCGTCGATGTGCCGGAGGCTGCTGCCGACCGCCTCGCTCGCGCTCGTCGCGGGCGCCTTGCTTGCCGCGTGCGGGGGCGGCGGCGGTTCTTCGGGCGGGGGCACGCCGACGATGCGGGCGACGGCGACTCCAACTCCGACCGCCACTCCGACGCCGTCCTCGAGCGGCACGCCGGTCCCGCCGCCGAGGAATCCGCAACCGGTCCTGCCGGGCCCCACCGCGACGCCGAACCCACTGCTCGCTGGACCGCTCTCGATGACGACGAGCAACGGCGCGGGCTGGCTGCCGACCGCGCTCGCCAACGCGTACGACTATCCCGTGCAATTCGGCTTCGGAGGGAACGGTATCGCCGTCGCGCTGATCGACGATGCCGCGCCCAACAGCGCCGATCTGGCCGCATTCTGGAAGGGCGCCGGGACGCCGAACACGCCGAACACGCCGACCGTGCAGACCGTGATGGTCGACGGCGGCAATCCCTCGCCGAAGACCGGCGACCAAGAAGAGGTCGCGCTCGATAGCGAGGTGACCAGCGGTCTCGCGCCGTTTGCGACCACGATCGTCTACGATATCCCGTCGCTGCTCAATAGCAACGTGCTGACCGCGTTGCAGATGGCGCTTGCAAACCCGAGCGTCGACGTCGTCAGCATCTCGCTCTCCGAATGCGAGACGCTCGATCCGCAATACACCAGCGCCGTCGACACCTTGACGAAGGGCGCGGCTGCGATGGGCGTGACGATCGCTGCGGCCGCGGGCGATTCGGGCCCGGCCTGCGCGGCCGCCGGCACGAGTCTCGAAGCCGGTGTCGGCGCACCGGCCTCCGACCCGTACGTGGTCGGCGTCGGCGGCAACGAAGATACGCTCGGCCCGGCGACCGTCACGCAGGCGCAGGCGACGGCCGACCTCCAAAATCCGGCCGTCTGGAACGACGAGGCGCAAAAGATCGGATCCGGCGGCGGCGGGATCAGCGGGATCTACGGGATTCCCGCCTATCAGAACGCGCCCGGAATCGTCGCCACCGCAGCTTCGGCGAGCAAACGCAACGTTCCCGATGTCGCGCTTGCGGCCTCGCCGCTCGCGCCGATGGCCGTCTTCGTCAACGGGAAATGGCTCGGCGTCGGCGGCTCGTCGTGGGCGACGCCGGAATTCGCGGCGATGCAAGCCGAGATCGATCAGCAATGCGCGGCGAGCCGCTTCGGACTCCCCGATCTCTACCGCGTCTTCTTTCAGGACCCGTCGGCGTTCGTCGACGTGACCCAAGGCTCGATCGGCGACCCCTCGACCACGCTCACCTACGCGGCAAAACTCGGCTACGACAACGCCTCGGGCCTCGGGATTCCGCTCGGCGAAGCGATTGCCGTGCAGGACGGCTGCTGATTTCGGCGGCGAACCGCGCTACGACGTTTCGATTGCCGCGGGCGACGGTGCTTCGCTCGGCACGACGCTCGGCACGTCGCTCGGCAGTTCGGTCGGCTGCGCGCTCGGCAGCGTCGGCGATCCGGTGCTGGGAAGGCCGGTCGGTTCGTCGGTCGCGGCGCTCGAAGGCGTGGCCTCGGGCGTCGCGCTCGGCTGAGGCGATGCGCTCGCGACTGGCGTCGGGGCGCTCGACGGCGCGGGCGACGGCGGGTTCGTTCCACCCCCGCCCCCGACCAGCCGCGGAATCGCGAGCGCGGCCTGGGCCGCGACGCCCGCAGCCGAAACGACGCCGCCGCCGTAGGCGATCTGCGCGTAGCCGATCGCCACGAATCCGATGAGCCCGAGCAGCGTCGCGAGCGGACCGAGCGGGCTGCGCACGACGATCGTTCCGCCGAGCAGATCGCCGAGACGTTGATGTTTCGGCGTGACGAGCGCCAGCAGCGGCCCGATGACGAGCGCATCGACCGGTCGCAACAGGTTGCGCCAAAAGACGCGAGCCGGACCAGCCCGGCCTCCGCGCGAGCGGCGGATCGCAAGGCCGAACAGAAGCTTGCCGAGCGTCGTTCCGAAAATCGTCTCGCAGAGCCACATGAAGATGAGCGCGATTGCGAACGCGACGATCGCCAGCACGACGAACGTGCTCGTTGCACCGCGCTGCAGGTTGCCGAGCGAGAACCCGAAGAGCAGGAGCGGCGCCGCATGGCCCCGCAGCGCGTGCGCCAGCGTCGCATGGAAGATGAAGGTCGCGACCGCGAAGGCGATCGCGAAGACGTCGAGCACGAACGCGAGCAACCGTCCGACGAGATACGATCCGAGCGGCCCAAAGCGGGGCACGTAGCCTGCAGGCGCCACGGCGCTCGACTGCGGCGGCGCGGGCGGCGGAGCTTTCGGCGGACTCGGCCGCGCCGATCCGGCCGCCGGGATCGGCTGGGTGGGTCCTGGGTCGTTGCCTTCCATCGCGCTACGCTTTAGCCAAGGCGCCGCACTGCCACCTTGCCGTTCGGCACAAACGCTCGGGCCGCGGCGTCATGATCAACGGAGGAAGCGCATGAGGCTGACGGGTTTCGGTGCGACCGGCGGGATCGGTCTTCGTCGCAGCCGCAGCGGTCTACGGAGCTTCCTCGGTTGCGGCGGCGCCGGCCTCGTCCTGCGTTGCCGCAAAAATCGCGCGCGCGTCGAGTCGAAAACCGGGCATCTCGGAGATTGGGAGGTCGTCCGGGTTCTCGCTCACCTCCGGTTCGCGAGAGGGGCGATAGAGCCGCACCCTGCGGTTGCGAGGATTCAGCAAGACCGCGACGCGCGCGCCGTTGCGCAGATAGACGCCCATTTTGGTGACCAGGCGTTCGAGTTCGTCGCTCGGCGAGAGCAACTCAAAGACGGCATCCGGCGCGAGCCGGCGGAACGCGCGGCGGCGATCGAGTTCCGAGGCCGCGTTCCAGCGCTCGTGCGAAATCCAGGTTGCATCGGGCGACTTGATGGCGCCGTCGAAGAGCGTGACCCCGCCTGAGGACGAAAGCACCCGGCCGAGCCGGCAGCGATCGTTCCAGTTGGCGACCTGTTGCACGAGGCTCGCCTCGCCGGAGCTGGCGGCACTTCCGGTCAGCGGCGCGATGATGATCTCCCCCTCTGCGGTCGTCTCGATCTGCAGCAGGGGGTTGGCCTGGGAGAGTTCGATCACGAACTCTTCGGTCAGCGGATACGGGTACCCCAACGTCAGCGCCATTCGGGTCACTCCTCTGCGAAGATTCTATCACGCCGCCGGGCCCCGCCGGCAAGCCCCGATCGCGGAGGGTTCGCCCGTTCGGAATCACTCACACGTAGCCGCTGGCCGCGCTTGCGCCTTTTCGCCGGAGTTCGAGTTGCCGCAACTCGACGCGCCGGATCTTGCCGCTGCGCGTCTTGGGGAGTTCGGCGACGAATTCGATCTCGCGCGGGTACTTGTAGGGCGCGGTGACCCGCTTGCAATGTTCCTGTAACTCGTGCACGAGCGCCTCGCTCGCTTCCGTGCCGGGACGAAGGACGACGAAGGCTTTGACGACGTTGCCGCGGTCGGGATCGGGCGAGCCGACCACCGCCGATTCGACGACCGCGGGATGCTCGAGTAGCGCGCTCTCCACTTCGAACGGCCCGATCCGGTAGGCGCCCGAACTGATGACGTCGTCGGCGCGGCCGACGAACCAGAAGTAGCCGTCGTCGTCGACCTGCGCGCGGTCGCCGGTGACGTACCACTCGCCGCGCCGCACCGCGCGCGTCTCCTCTTCGTTGCGATAGTATTCGCAAAAGAGCGAGGGCGGCCGGCCGCGCAGCGCCACGTCGCCGACCTCTCCGGGCTCGACGGGTTTCCCCTCGGCGTCGATCACCGCAACCTCGTGACCGGGCGTCGGCCGGCCCATCGCGCCCGGCCGAATCTCCATGCCGGGCAGGTTCGCAACCAGCAGCGAGTTCTCGGTTTGGCCGTACCCATCGTGAATCGCGAGTCCGAAGGCCGCCTTCCAGCGTTCGAAGACTTCGGGATTGAGCGGTTCGCCGGCCGAGATGCAGTGACGCAATTTCGGAAACTGCCAGCGCGTCCCGAGATCCGGAAGCTTCGCTTCGAGCCGGTACTCGGTCGGCGCTTGGCAGAGCAGCGTCACCCCGAGATCGCGCACCAGATCGAGCCGCTCTTCGGGAACGAAGGGAGCCTCGTGCAGTACGATCGCGCTGCCGCACGACCACGGTCCGAGCAACACGTTCCACAGCGATTTCGCCCAACCGGTCCCTGCGGTGCACCAGGCGAGGTCGTCGGGCCGGCAGTCGTACCACGCGCCTGCCTGCATGCGCTTGGCGTAGGTGTACGCGACGCGGTGGACGGCGCCCTTGGGCTCTTTGGTCGTGCCCGAGGTGTAGACGATGAAGGCGAGATCGTCGGGCAGGGTCGCCGGCCCGAGTTCGCGCGGCGCTTCGCGCGCGAGCCGGTCGAGCGCCGTCCAACCCTCGCGTTCGCCGCCGACGATCAGGTACGCGCGCAGCTGCGGCGCCTGGTTTCGCAACGGTTCGAACTCGTCCGCGACGCGCGCGTCGGCGATCGCCGCGCTCGCGCCCGCGTGGGTTGCGCGAAAGAGCAAGTCTTTGCTGCGCAGTTGCTCGGCGCCGGGGATCGCGACCGCGCCGAGCCGCAACAGCGCGAGCATCGCGAAGAGCCATTCGGGACGCTTCGGAAGCACGACCAGCACCCGGTCGCCCTTGCCGATCCCTTGCGCGCGCAGCGCGCCGGCCCAGCGCTGCGAGGCCTCGGCAAGCTCGGAGAACGAGAAGTCGCGGCGCGCGCCGGCAGAGTCGACGAACAGCAGGCCGCGCCGGTCTTCGCGCGCGAGCCGGTCGATCACGTCGCGAGCGAAGTTGAACTCGGCCGGAACGTCCCATGCAAACGCGCTCGTCATGGCCGGGGATACGGAGCGCAAGGCCGCAGTTCCCCGGTGAGCCTGCGCCGCACGGAACCCGGACGGGGCTCGGGCCCGGCGACGCGAAGGGCGCAGCGATGGGCCGGCCCCGCAGCTTCCTCGACCTGCTCGACGCCCGGCCGCTGGTCGGCAAGAGCCGCCTGCGCCTGGGGAAGGGCCTGCGCGCGCGCGGGGTCCCCGCGATCTTGCTCGGGGTTGCGACGATCGTTGCGGCAGCGGGCTTCGGACGGGCGCTCGTGCGCGCGGTCGAAAGC
>JBOHTX010000099.1:0-7242 GCA_050733855.1 Vulcanimicrobiaceae bacterium | reverse complement strand
GCACGCGTTGTGCCGAAAAGATTCCGATCGCCGCGCCGACCACGATCCCCGCGGCGACGATGGGCCAGGCGACGATCCCCTGCGTCAGCGTCGCGACCACGGCGACCACCATGCCGACCGCCGAGAGCCGGTTGCCGATGCGCGCGGTGCGCGGGGAACTCAAGTACTTGAGCCCCAGGATGAACAGCACGCCGGTCGCGAGGTAGGCGAGATCGACCGGGTTCGCCGCGACGCTTGCGTTCACGCCGCGCGCCGCTGGGCGCTCGTGCCGGCCTCGGTGCTCTGCGGCCGCGGCGCCTTGGGACGGAACATCTGCAGCATCCGCTCGGTGACCGTGTAGCCGCCGAAGACGTTGAGCGAGGCGAGCACGACCAAAAGAAAGCCGACGACCGGTGGAAACGGGGCGCCCGCGGTCCCCGCGATCAGGATCGCGCCGACCAGCACGATGCCGTGAATGGCGTTGGTCGCCGACATCAGCGGCGTATGCAGCGTGGTGGGCACCTTCGAGATCACCTCGATGCCGACGAAGACCGCGAGGATGAAAACGGTGAGTTCGGCGAGCAGCACTTGGTTCATGACGGTCCTCCCGGAGCGGCCGGCGCGAGGGCGGCGAGGGTCGGTTCGTGGACGATCGTGCCGTCGCGTACGATCGTCGTTCCGCGCACGATCTCATCGCTCGCATCGAGGGTGAGGGTGCCGTCACGGATCAGGTATTCGAGGAGCGCCTGCACGTTGCGCGAGTAGAGTTGGCTCGCGTGCGTGGGGACGGTCGCGGGTAGGTTGAGCGCGCCGATGATCGTGACGCCGCCCGGCGTCGCGAACGTACGCCCGGGTTGGGTCAGCTCGCAGTTGCCGCCGGTCTCGGCTGCGAGATCGACGATCACCGAGCCCGGCGCCATCGCCTCGACCGCTTCGCGCGTCACCAAGAGCGGCGCGCGCTTGCCGGGAACGGCGGCGGTCGTGATCACGATGTCGGCCGCACCGATCGCCTTGACCATCGCCGCGCGCTGCCGCCCGAGCGCCTCTTCGGAAAGCTGGCGTGCGTAGCCGCCCGCGCCCTCGGCCGATTCGCCGACGTCGATCTCCAAGAACTTTGCGCCGAGCGACTGCACCTGCTCTTTGACGGCCGCGCGCGCATCGTAGCCGATGACGACGGCCCCGAGCCGCCGCGCCGTCGCGATCGCTTGCAAGCCCGCGACGCCGGCACCGATCACGAGCACCTGCGCGGGCTTGACGGTCCCGGCCGCGGTCGTAAGCATCGGAAAGTATTTCGGCAGGGTGCCCGCCGCCAGCAGTACCGCTTTGTAACCGCCGACGTTCGCTTGCGACGAGAGCGCGTCCATCGCTTGCGCTTTGGTGGTGCGCGGAATCGCATCCATCGAGAGCGCGGTCAGCTTGCGATGCGCGAACTCTTCCACCGAACGCGGGTCCGAGAGCGGCGCGAGAAAACCGACCACGACGGCTCCCGGCCTCAGCAGATCGAGCTCTTCGGGAGAGGGCCGCGCGACGGTGCACAGCACGTCGGCCGCTTTGAGGACCTCGGCCGCACCGGCATGCAGCGTCGCGCCTGCCGCCTCGTAGGCGGCGTCGGCGAAGAACGCTTGCGCGCCGGCGCCCCGCTCGAGCGCGACCTCGACCCCGGCCTTGCGCAGTCGCGCAACCGATTCGGGGACGAGGGCGACGCGACGCTCCCCCGGCACGGTTTCCGCGATGACGCCGACGATCATTTCCGGTGCTCCCTACACGCGTGCAGACGGCCGCTCGAGCCGAAAGGCACGAGTTACCGTACGGCGGCCCGGCGGTCCTGTGGCGCGCGATGCGTCGTGCGTTCAGCGGCTGCGCAGCAGCAGCCAGGTGACGATCAGCGCGAGCGTGCCGAAGCCGTGCAGCGCGAGCGGCCGGCGCGCGCTCGCACCGCGTTCGCGGAAGACGATGAGGAAATCGAGCGCGCCGACGAGCGCGCAGAGTGCGACGGTGGCGCCGAGGGCGGCGCGCGTTTGCGCGATCAGAAAAACCGCGAGCAGCAGGCCGAGAGCGAGGTCGCGCGCGCCGAGCGCCTGCACGTAGGCGCGCGCGGCCGGATCGCGTGCGCGCAAGCCGTAGCCCGCGCTGCTCGGTCCGGGCGCGAACAGTGCGCCGACCCCGATGACGACGAGCGCGAGCGCCGCCGCGGCGGCCAGCGCCTCTCCGACCATCCCAAGCGACTCGCCGGGCATTTCGGAGTGCGCCCTTCGCGGCGGCGCCGCGGAACGCTTGCGCAGCGCCACCCCTGCGCGCGCTATCGCGGCAAGAGCACCGAGTCGACGGCGACCGCGTCGTCCGGGAAGGCGCGCGGGGCGAGCGCTTCCCCGCGGCCGAAGGTCTGCGTCTCGCAAAAACGCGCGCCCTGCGGTCCGAGGTGACGGTCGATCCGCTCGTGGATGAGATCGACGATCCATAGCTCCGGGATCCCCGGCGCGGGCGTAGGCGCGCAATTTGCGGCCGCGGTCGAGCGAGAGCGTCGCCTTGGAAACCTCGATGACCAGCAAGACGTCGTCGGGCTCCGGCGTACGGCCCGCGTAAAAATCTTCCCGGTAGCGCAACAACATGAAATCGGGCTGCGGCTCCGAGTACTGCGAAAGCTCGACTGGCAGCGCCACGTCGACGTTCGCGCGTCCGCTGAACGTCCGCACGAAGAGATCGCTGATCCTCCGGACGGAATAGGCGTGCTCGGGCCCCATCGGCGGCACCGCGATCAGCAGCCCGTCGAGCAGCTCGACGCGCTCGTCGGGCCGAAAGACGCCCGCCTCGTCCATCTTGTGGTACTCGTCGACCGTGATCGGCCGGAGCTGCAATCGCGTCGCCATCTCACTCATCGCAGGGTCACGGGTGCTTTTCGGCACCGGAGGGTCGCGCTCCGGCTGCCGCGCGGAACGCCCGGCGAGGACGCGCTACGCGAGCAGCCGGCGAAGCGTCGCGTCGACGGTGTCGTCCTGCGAGTCGCCGACGACGGTCGCTTGCAGCTTCCCGCGGCGGTCGAAGAAGAGTTGGGTCGGCCAGGCGGTGATCCCGTAGGCATTCCAAATTCGCTCGTCGTTATCGAGCGCGACGGGCCAGGTGATTCCCTGTTCCGCGAGGTGCGCAACGACGTTGCTGCGGATCCGCTCGTACGGCGTCTCGGGCGTATGCACGCCCACGATCGCGAACGCCCCGTCGCTGCGTGCGTGCAGGCGGCGCAGGTTCGGGACGACGTTTTTGCAGTTGATGCAATCGAAGGTGAAGACGTCGACCAGTACCGGCTTGCCCGCGAGCGAGGCGGCATCGGGACGCCCGTTGAGCCAATCGCGCGCCTGCAAGAGCGGCGCGAGCGTTTCGTCGTCGGCGCGCGCGAGCCGGGGCGCGAGCGTTGCGCTTGCAGCGATGCCGGCGAGCGCGGCCAGCGCTCCCCGGCGCGAGAGGGCGATCATTGCAGCGAGTCGACGAGCAACACGGTTGCGCCGCCGCGCGAGTAGATGCGGCCCGTGATCGTCGCGTTCCCGTTGAGGTGCGAGCACAGATCTTGCGCCATCGCCGTCCCTTCTTGGGCGGCCAGCGGATAGACCTTGCCGTCCGATGTCACGATCCCAAGCGCGGGACACGTCTTAGCCGCCATCGCGTGGTCGCCCGACATCATGTGATCGCCGGCCATCGCGTGGTCGCCGGACATCGCGTGGTCGCCCGACATCGCATGGCTGCCCATCTTCATCGAGTCCATGTTGTGGTCTTCGGTGACGTACGTTTGGAAATCGACGATCTTGCCGCTGACGGTCGAGGGCGCGGTCTGGGCCGCCGCCGGCAAGGTCGCCGCGAGCACGAGGCTTGCCGCGAGAGTCGAGAGCACGATCGAACGCATGGGAGATCCTCCAAAAGGGCGAGTTCCCCCCGAGCCTACCCGGTCCGGCTCGCGCAGGCATGTGAGCCGGCTTACATAAGGAGGGCGCGAGAGGCGAGCGTATTGACCCTGCCAATCGAGCCGTGGTCTGGGCAAGAGGACGAGACAGGTCCCCCCGATCGAGGATGCAGAATTCCGCCAAGTCACCCGGCGACTATGAGGACGGGCTCCTGCGACTGTACGAGGGATCGACCGATGATTTCGTCGGCGAGGTTACGGGGCATCGCATAACCGACCGTTTGCGAAGCTCCTTCTACGAATATTACGGCCACCAGCCGGCTTTTTCCGAGCTCCGCTCTTGGCAAAATTCACTTGCGCAGATGGCGCTTGTGGTCAATGCGGCAAACCTTCACGACAACGGCATCGTCGTCGAGTTAGAATTGCCTTCGACATCCTCGCGCTTGGATTGCCTTCTCTATGGCCTAGATTCCGCTCGGGAGCCTGTCGGCGTCCTTGTTGAGCTCAAGCAGTGGCAGGAAGCCACGAGTGCAGAACCGGATGGCTGCGTCGAAACGTTCCTAGGAAAGCGACGTCGCGTCGTTCCACATCCGTCGCTGCAGGCTGCGAACTACGCCCAATACCTCACCGATTCGGTCTCAACCTATGCGGGAGACGATGCCATCGCATTACAGCCCTGCAGCTTCCTCCATAATCTCGATGCGGTTTCGAAGCGTGAACTGAGCGCGCCGCGATTTCGCAACATCATCGAACGGTCACCGATGTACGTCGGGTACGAAGCGGGCCGTTTCATCGCTGATCTGCGCACCGCCATTGGGAACGGCGCAGGGGTCGAACTCATGAAGCGTGCCCTATCCGGAAAACAGCGACCATCAAAAAAGCTCCTGGAGCATACCGCGGCGGTGGTCAAGGGAGAGCCGCGATACACGCTGCTCGATGAACAGATCGTAGCATACGAGACGATCCTGGCGGCCTATCGCCGCTCACGCAGGTCGAAGACGGAACACGCAGTCGTCGTCGTCAAAGGGGGACCGGGGACGGGGAAATCGGTCATCGCCCTCAACCTGGTTGGGACGCTGTCTCAGCTTGGCGTCGGCGTAAGTCATGCAACTGGGAGCAAAGCGTTCACAGAAACGCTATGGAAAATCCTCGGCAATCGCGTGAAGCCGCAGTTCCGTTACTTTAACCAGTTCGGCTCTATTGAAGAGGCCGGCGTCGACGTTCTCATTTGCGACGAGGCGCATCGCATTCGTAGGACCAGCAACTCGCGGTTCACGCCAAAGAACAATCGTTCTGACCGAGGGCAGGTCGACGAGCTTATCCTCGCAGCGCAGACGAGCGTATTCTTCGTTGACGATCACCAATCCGTGAGACCAGACGAAATTGGTAGTTCCCATCTGATCCGCGAAGCAGCGGTAGCCTCTTCCGCACGTTATGAAGAGATTGACCTGCGCGCGCAGTTTCGATGCGCGGGTTCGGAAACGTATGTCGAGTGGCTCGATCAACTGTTCGATATACGAAAAACTGGTCGTTTCATGTTGCCACAGGACGAATCGTTCGAATTCGACGTGCTGACCTCGGCAGAAGAGCTCGAAAGGCGCATCGAGGCAGCGATCGGTGCGGGATATAGTGCTCGCATGACCGCTGGGTTCTGTTGGGAATGGTCGAATCCGGATCCGAGCGGTCACTTGAAGGACGATATTGTAATCGGCGCCTTCCGCCGACCTTGGAATGCCAAGCCAGATGCCGCCAGGCTCACCGGCGGTATTCCTCCCGCGCCGCTGTGGGCGTCGAGCCCACTGGGTGCAGGTCAGGTCGGCTGCATTTACACGGCTCAGGGATTTGAGTTCGACTACGTCGGAGTGATTGTCGGACTGGACCTCGTCCGGCGTACGGGTTCGTGGAAACCCCAGCCCACCGAATCCCGGGATCCCGCAATCCGGAGAAAGCCGGTCGAAACGTTCGGTGCCTGTGTGAAAAACGCCTATCGAGTCTTGTTAACGCGGGGCTTGAGGGGTTGCTTCGTAACGTTCCTGGATCCGGAGACACGCGAATTCGTGATGCAGCGCTCTGGGCTGCCGCTCGCCTGAGCGGGGCCGGAAGACGCCTGCGAGGTCGCGAAGCCCTGACGCCATGCAGACGACCGTCGTCCCGGGCGTCGCGATGTGGTCGCGCTGGCAGCCGGACCGCAACGTGTTCTTCAACTCGTACTTCATCGAGGCGGCGGGAGGGAATCTGGTCGTCGATCCGCTCGCGCTCGAGGAACAGGACGCGCGCGAGATCGAGGAGCGCGGCGGCGTCGCCTGGATTGCAGTCACCAACCGCGACCACGAACGGGCGGCGCGCGTGCTTGCCGAACGCTTCGGCGCGAAGCTCGCGGCGAGCGAGGCCGACGCCCCGCTGCTCTCGGGACCGGTCGATCGCAGGCTCGCCGACGGCGACGAGCTGTGCGGTGCGATCGTCCTCGTGCTCGATGGGCTCAAGACGCCCGGCGAGTTCGCGCTGTTTCTCGCCGAGCGCGAGACCGCGATCCTCGGCGATGCGCTCTGGGGCGAGCCCGCGGGCGCACTGCGACTGCTCGCCGACGATAAGCTCCTCGACCCGTTGCGCGCCGCACTTTCGTTACGTCGCGTCGCTGCGCTGCGGCCGCGACACCTGCTCGTCGGCGACGGCGCCCCCATCTTCGGCGATGCGACCCGCGCGCTGTGGGCGGCGCTCGACGCGCGCAAACTCCCCGGCCTGCGCCGCGTCAACCGCGACGAGGTCGCGGCGCGCCTCTGGTCGAGCGACCGGCCGGACTACATCGGCGAGACGCTCGAGATCGACGGGCTGATCGGAGCGGAAAAACTCGGCTATCGCATCACGCGCGTGCTGCCGCACACGTCCTCCTGCCCGCTGCACTGGCACACCGCCGAAGAGGAACTCTTCGTCGTCCTCTCCGGCGCGGCGACGCTCGTGACTCCGCACGGCGAGACGCCGCTGCGCGCCGGCGACTTCGTCGCCTTTCCGACCGCGCCGCACGGCGCGCACAAAATCGTCAATCGCACGGACGAAGCGTGCGAGATCCTGATGGTCGCCAACAGCTGCGGGTTCGACGTCTGCTCGTATCCCGATTCGCGGAAAATCTTGGTCGAAGCGCGCGACCTCATCGTGCGCGACCAACCGGAACTCGACTACTTCGACGGCGAGTAGTCGCCGAGAGGTGCCGGCGGGAGCCGGCCGGTTGGCGGAGCAAGAATGGCGCATGGCTGCGAGCAAGCGGCGCGTCGCGCCGTTGCCTCCGCCGGAGATTCCCGATCCCGCAGCGCGCACGGCGGCCGGGAAGGCGGCCCGGCAGACCGTCGCGCGCTCCGCGCACGCGGCCTGGGAACCGC
>JBOHTX010000098.1:0-7268 GCA_050733855.1 Vulcanimicrobiaceae bacterium | reverse complement strand
GACGAGCACGCGGCCGGCCGGGAACTGCAAGCCCGAGTTCGCGAGCGCCGCGCGCACGCGGTCGCGCGCCTCGGCGAGCGCGCGGTCCGGTAAGCCGACGAGCGCAAAGCTCGGCGTTCCGGGCGCGCTGTGCGCCTCGACGCGGACCAGGTAGCCGTCGACGCCGTGCATCGCGGCCGCATGAGCGAAAGCGAGCACCGCGGACCTCCGCCGTCCCGTCGCGACAAAGGTGAGCTCCGGAAAGGGTCCGGCGGCTAGGTGATCCCGCCGCCCGGCGGCGCTCCCGGCGGAGTCGGCGTCGGCGTCGGCGTCGGTCTCGGGGTCGGGGGCGGCGTGGGCGTCGGTGGCGGCTTGGGGGTCGGCGTCGGCGTCGGCGAGCGGTACGGGCTTGCCGTCGGCGTTGGCCTCGGAGTATGGTACGGGGTCGCCGTGGGCGGCGGAGGCGACGGAGGCGGTGTCGTCGGCGGCGGTGGCGGCGGCGTCGACGTCGGTGGCGGCGTCGTGCACGGCGGCGGGCACGGGGGCGGTGAGTACGTAATCTTGCAATTCGGCCCCGAGCATGGCGGCGGCGGCGTGAACTTGGCGCAGGACTGAACCGTGACCGCGTTCGGCGGGTCGCTCAGCGGTAGCAAGGTTGGCGCAGTCTCGGGCGCGGGGCTACCCGTGCCCGGGAAGAGCGAACCGTCGATCCCTCCGCCGAGTGCCGTGCAGGCCGCGAGCTGCCCGAGATCCGGCGAGCGGAAATAGTTTTGCAGCGCCGGGATATTCGAGGTCAGCGTGATCCCGAGGTCGACGTAGTCGTTCCCTGGCGGCGCGTCGACGGTGATCTGGTTGAGTTCGTCCTGGAGTAAGATGGAATCGTCGTTGCTCGAGAGGCCGGTGATCGGCGTCAGCGTCGCCGAGCAAGCAATCGGCGAATCGGCGACGGCCGGCTGCCAGAAGTTCTGGCGCGCTTGGTTCGTGATGTCCTGATTCGCGTCGCAGATTGTCTCCGAAGGCGGTTGAACGCCGTCGATTTCGGAGTACAGCGTATTGAGCGAGTAGCTTTCATAGGGATTGGTCAACGCCGAGTAGACGCCCGCGTAACGCACGCCAAGTTGCGCGCGCTCGGCGAGCGCCGAGGCGCGGATTGCCCAGAGCATCCCGAAGAGCGTGAGCAGGAAGAGCGGCAGCGCGATCGCGGTCTCGAAGAGCGCCTGTCCGCGCGAAGCTCGGGGGTGCGTCACGACCCGCACACCGTGGCGGGCGCCGGGGCCGTTGCGGTCGGCGGGATCGAGATCGGGTTCCACCAACCGGTGAGCACGCTCATCTCGTTTCCGGCGAACGGCTCGACGTAGGCGTCGTAGCGCTTGCCGCCGACGGTGCCGTACGCGTAAGTCGTGTTGCCGCCGAAATTGACGGCGTACCAATCGTAACCGCCGCCGGTCACCGACCCCGCCCCGGTCGTGCTCGCGGTTGGATCCGTCGTGTAGGTCTCCTCGGGCTGAAACGGGCTGTTCGTCGGTCCCCCCGCGCGATCGGGATCAAAAACCGCGCCCGGTTGCAGCCAGTCTTGCTCGACCATGACGTTGGTCGCGGCGGCGCGACCGATCGCATACTGCGTCGCGAGGTGGATCGGCCCGAAGTTCGGGATGATCGGCGGAACGGGCGCACAGGTATCCACCTCGGCCTCGAGCGGCGCCCAGAGCGCCTCGTTCTCGGCGTTCTGCGCGAACGGCGGCGGCGAGCCTCCGCCGTAGTCCTGCGAGGAAAGACTCTGGACGTAGGTCGTGCGCGCGTCTTTCACCACGGCCCCAAGGTCGCTCGGGTTACCGACGGTCGTACTGCCGGAACGGTACGTGAACGGCTCAAGCGTGTACTGCATCGCGCAGTCGCCGCCATCGGGATGCAACGTCGACGCGCCGGGCAGGTTGCAGTAGGCAGGGCCATCGATGTGCGCGAGTAGGGCCGTGGCGTCGGCGGAGATTCGGCTCTTCGTCGCGGACGCGGCGATGTCGTTGATCAGCGTTGCGTCGCCCGTGTAGCGGTTGACCGCCTGGATGTAGGCGCCCTCGAGGTTCTGAAAGACCTCCGGGCACGAGCCGACCGCGTATGGGCCGAAGTCGGTGGTGCTACGCCTCACGCGCGTGCAGCCACCGGAGTTGTTCGCTGCCAGCAACATGCCGTTGAGTAGCGTACGGATGCGATACTCCTCGACGTTGGTGGCGTAGAGCGTCTCGTTGAGCTCGTTCCAGCGTTCGGCCTGAATCGCAAGCACGGCCGCCGCCGCGGCATCGGCCGCGTTCTGAGCGCGAATCTGCCAGCGGATGTAGTTGCCGTAGTTGAGCGCGAGGAAGGCGAAGATGAGCGTCGTGATCGAACCTGCGATCCAGAGCGGAAGGACTTGGCCGCGTGCGTGATGCCGCATCGTCGTCAGAGACCGATATCCGGATTGAGCGGATCGCTACCCGGCAGCGAACCGGCCGGCGGGATCCCGGCGGGAATGATTCGGTCCCAGGAGTAGATCGTATTGATCGACGTATTCGCCGAAGCCGCGCCCGCGATCGACGTTGGGAACCCCCAGCTGGCGAACTCGTCGATGCCCGAGCTTCCTGAACCGGTTGAATACCTGAAGCCGAGAGACGCTTGAATCACCGGTAGAAAGGTGTTGCTCTGCAGCCACTGGGCGAGGGTCGCGTAGTAGCGCTGATGGCCGGCGATCTCGAAGAAGGTCCCTTGGTTCGCGCTTCCGCTCGCGACGTCGCCCGAGATGCCGGTGACGCTCGGGTCGGTGCCGCGCGGCCAGTTTTGCAGATCGAGGAATTCGGCGACGCCCAGCGAGAGGATGTCGCTATTGTTCGAGCTGCTACAGGTCCCGCCGTACGGCATCCTATCGTCGCAGTGCGCGAGCAGGTTGAAGCCGATGTAGTACGGTGGGGTGTTCTCGCCGTTCTGGAAGTAGTTGGCGGCCTGGTCCGAGCTTGGACTCGACAGACTGCAGCCGGCGTCGGCCACGTCGAACAGCGGTCCGCACTCTTCCCACTGCGGCTCGATCATCTCCGAGGTGATCGGAATCGGGATCGGGACCCCGATGATCTCGAGGTCGTCGTGGGCCGCATTCGTGTAGTTCTCTTGGAGCAGGGTCGGCTGCATGATCGAGGCGCCTCCGTGCCGGTCGTACTGCGCGTTGGGATCACCGCTATTGTAGCCGTAGTGGACCGGAACGTTTGGCGTCGGCGCCGGGACGGCCATCGAGCTGAGGTCGCTCGTCTGCACCTGCGAGAAGGCGCCGCTCGCGATCGATTCGCCTGACACGCCGGTCCGAATCCCGTTCTTCTGGGCCGCGACGTAGGTCGCGCCGTCGGCCGTGAGCTGGTAGAAGCCGATCACCCCGAGCTGGACGGCGCCGAGCGTCATCGTCAGGGCCGCTCCGACCAGGAGTGCCGTCTCGACCAAGACCGCGCCGCGCAGGCGCAGCGCCTTCGAGTTCGTCATCCGCATCACCCCGGCGTACTCACGGCAGCGCTTTGCATGCCGGCTGCGTTGCCGTTGACTTGCGAGCTCGCGACGTTGCCGACGACGCCGATCGCGCTCACCGTGATCACCACGAAGACCGCGAGGATAATGGCATACTCGACGATCTCGGAACCCGAGTCGTCGGCGGCGAACTCGCGGATCCGTCCGCGCAGGCCAAGCAGCATACCGATCTCAGCCATCCTCAAAGCGTGGGTTGCGGGCTCTCGCACCGTACAGAGCAGCATCCCCGATGGACGGCCTGCTTGGCAAGCACTTTCGCAAAAGTGTGACGTTCCTCACGCCCGCACAACCGCCGGACGTAAAGCAACGGCCAGCGCCGCGTTAAGCGCCGGACAATTCGCGCGCCGAACCTCCATATCCGGCTATCGGCAGATCGTAACGCGTTCCATATTGCAGCAGCCGAAGACGCGGGTCTCGGGGCCTTTCGTTAGGCCGATTCCAGACTCCGCAGCAACGCCTGCGGCTCGCGTTCGGCGAACGTCCCCGCGGCGACGAGCGTCAAGCCGGCGGGCGCGAAGTACGTTCGCGCGACCGCTGCGGCGGCTTCGCGCGTGACGGCGGCGAGGCGCTCCGGGTAGCAATCGAGTTCGTCCCAGCCCAGATCGAAGAGGGCGATCCGTTCGAGGTGCGCGGCGATCCCGCCGGCGGTTGCCAGGCTGACGTGCCGGCGGCCGAGCGTCGCGCGCCGTTCGCGCTCCAGCTCGAGCTCACTCGGCCCTTCGCGCGCGAACCGCTCGAGCACCGAGCGCACGGACGCAACCGCACGCTCGAGATTGCGCGGTGCAACGGTGACGGCGACGCGCCACGGTCCCGCCGCCGGACCGGTCGCCGGCAAGGCGCTCGTGATCCCGTACGTCAGGCCTTCGCGATCGCGCAATTGCACGCCGAGCCGCGAACTCAAGGTCGAGCGCCCCAAAATCGCATCGGCGAGCATCGCGGCATCGTAGGACGGATGCGCGTGCGAAAGGTCGGTCGCGCGCGCCAGGACCAGATCGAGATTCGCTTTGCCTTCGAGCGCGACGCACGTGGAGCGCTCGGGAGCGGGGTTCGGACGCGCGGCCACCGCCTCCGCCGCTGCGTTCCCGAGCGGCAGCGCGCCGAGCGTCCGTTCGAGCAAAGCGACGAACCGTTCGGGCTCGAGCGCACCGGCGACCGAGACGAGCGGCACGCGCGCAAGCAACCGCGCGGCGTGGGCCGCACGGAGATCGTCGAGCGAGAGCGACTCGAGTTCGGCGATCGCTTCCTCCGGTTCGAGCGCACGGTTCGGATCGCCGGGAAGGTACAACCGTTGCGAGAGCGCCGCGAGCGCGCGGGCAAGGGTCTGCGTGCGCTGCACGCGCAGCGTACCGATCAGTTCACCGCGCACGAGTTCGAACTCGTCGGGGGCGAACGCCGGTTCGCGCAGTTCTTCGGCCACGATCGCAAGCGCGCGCTCGGTATCGTCCGCCACGAAGGCGGCGCTAAGCCGCAGCGCGAGCGGATCGTAGCTGCCGGCCCAGCCGTCGATCCCGAAGCTGCGCCGGATGCCGCGGTCTTCGAGTTCGCGTTCGATCTCGCTGCGCGCGCGCAAGCGTGTGCCGCGCTCCAACATCTCGGCGAGCACGAGCGGCAGCGTCGGACGCTCCGGGAAGGAGCCCGGCCCGGCCGCGAAGCGCACGCGCAGCGCGACCGCGGGATGCGCGGCGCTCGGGAAGGCGGCCACGCGGATGCCGTTGGCGAGCGTCGCGCGCACGATCCGCGGTTCGAGCGGTTCGAACGGAGCGTGCGCGGCGAGCGGACCGCGGGTTGTGCCCGCGAGCGGATCGGAGGGGATCGCGTTCGGCAACGCGTCAGACGTCGATGGAGCGTCCGACGACGCTGCGGAGGCGAGCGGCTGGGGCGGCGCGAGCGCGAAGACGGCCTGCGGCGTCCCGGGAAGGAGCCGGCCGAGCGTGCGATTGTCGTCGTGCAGATAACGCGGAATCAGCGCGCGCACCTGCTCGGGTGCGACGGCGCGCGCGCGTGCGGGCGCACCGGCATCGAGCCGCCAACTGCCGACCGCTTCGTATTCGGCAAGCCGCTGCGCTCGCGCGAAGGTACCGTCGAGCGAAAGGGCGCGCTCGACTTCGATCCCGCGCACGGCGCGCGCAAGTTCCTCGGACGTGGGGCCCGTGCGTGTGAGTTCGGCGAGCGTGCGCGCGAGCGGGCCCTCGATCGCACTCG
The DNA here is from genome assembly GCA_050733855.1 of Vulcanimicrobiaceae bacterium. Lineage (GTDB taxonomy): Bacteria > Vulcanimicrobiota > Vulcanimicrobiia > Vulcanimicrobiales > Vulcanimicrobiaceae > JBOHTX01. Next base: position 1,550 of record JBOHTX010000098.1, on the reverse strand, counting down.
GTTCGGTCCCCGGACGGAGGCGCACCACGATCTCGAAGAGCCCCGGATCGCGCGATTCCCAGTTCCAGGCGCTGACGGCGAGCGCGAGCCCGCCATCGACGAGCGTGCGAGAGAGCCGGCTCGTCCGTCCGCGCGCCAAGATCCGCGCTAGCACCTCGAGCGCCGCACTCTCGTCCGCTTCCTGTGATTGTGCCACGATCTCCGCGCGCGCCCGCAACTCGTCCGGTCCGAGCACGCGGTGTTCGCCGAGCGCCGAAGGCGTATGCCAGGCGAACGACACGATCGCCGCATCGCCGGGCTTGCGTACGAGCAGCGTGCGTTCGCCCTGCTGCGGCGGTTCGACCGTGTGAACCGCGGGCGGCGCCGGCGCGTTCGCGAGCGGCCCGAAGAAATCCGCGATCTGCTCGGCGAGGCGCTCGCGCTCGAACTCGCCGACCACGACGACCGTCGCGCATTCGGGCCGGTAGAACGCGTCGTAGCGCGCGCGCAGCCGCTCGATGCCGACGCCTTCGACGTCCGAACGCCAGCCGATCGTCGGGTGGTGATAGGGATGCTCGCGAAAGGCCGACGCGACCAGGGCTTGGTGCAGCACCCGGCCGGGATCGTTTTCCGCCCGTTCGAGTTCGTTGCGCACGACCGTCATCTCCGCGCGCCGGTCCTCGTCGGCGATCAGCGCATTGCGCATCCGATCGGCTTCGAGTTCGAGCGCGAGCGGCAGATCGGCGCTCGGAACGGTTTCGAAGTAGATCGTGCGGTCGAGCGAGGTCGTCGCATTCATGCTCGCGCCCAAGCCGTGCATGATGTCGGCGAAGGCGCGCCCGTTGCGGCGGCTAAAGCGCTCCGTCCCCTTGAAGAGCAAGTGCTCGAGCAGATGCGAGGAGCCCGTTTCGCCGACGACCTCGTCGCGCGAACCGACCCGGTAGAGGACGAGCACGGTCGCAACCGGCGCACCGCCGCTCGGCACGAGCACGACCTGTAAGCCGTTGGCGAGCGCGAATGCGTGCGTTTGGGGATCGAGTGCCAGGGCCATCGGCCATGGGTTAGCGCCTCGCGACGAGAACCATGCTCGCGATGCATCCCGCGGCCGCGACGATCCCCGCCTTCCTTGCGTCGCTCGTCGAATGCGTCGAGGCGCTGACGATCGTGCTCGCGGTCGGAGCGACGCGCGGTTGGCGCTCGGCGTTCGCCGGCGCACTCGGCGCGCTCGTCGTACTCGCGCTCGCGGTCGCGCTGCTCGGGCCCGCGCTGCTCGCGATCCCGTTGCGCGCACTCGAACTTGGGATCGGCTTCCTCGTGCTGCTTTTCGGGATGCGCTGGCTGCAAAAGGCCGCGCTGCGCTACGCCGGTACCGTTGCGCTCCACGACGAGGGCACGATCTACGAACGCAAGCGCGGTGCGCTGGCGCTCGAAGCGCACCGCGGCGTTTGGGATGCTGCCGGCGTTGCGACGGCCTTCAACGGAGTCGCCCTCGAGGGGCTCGAGGTCGTGTTCATCGTACTCTCGCTCGGTGCGACCGCGCGCGCCTTCGGACCGCCCGCCCTCGGCGCGGC
>JBOHTX010000097.1:0-7278 GCA_050733855.1 Vulcanimicrobiaceae bacterium | reverse complement strand
GCGTCCGCAACCGCGCAACCCGCCCGCCCTCGTGATCGACCATGACGAACGGCGCGTCCGCGCAGGCGGTCCGCACCGCCTCGAGCAGCGCGACGGTCTCGTCGCGCGAGCCGAGATTGTGCTCGAAGAGGATGATCCCGCCCGGCTGCAGCGCCTCGAGCGCTGCCCGCGTCGGTGCGCCGAGCCCATCCGCGGCGCGATCGGGGATTCCGAGGCACAGCACCGCTCCCGCGAGCCGCTCGGCCGCGCGGTCGTTCACGGGCGGCACACTGCCGAGGGTTGGATTGCGCGAAGGCCGGGAACAAAGGGGCCGCCGAGTGGCGGCCCGGGGGGCAACGGGGGGCACGCCGCCCCGTTGTTCAACCAACACGCCGCCCCGTTGTTCAACGAGTTCAACGCAGGTCGATGATTTGGGCCGAATAGACCCCGTCGCGCTCGCTCAAGAAGACGTGAATGCGACCTCCGCGCGTCAAGTCGGCGATCGTGTGAAAGCCGCCGCCGCTGCTGTGGATCGTCGTGCTCGGCAAGACGTTGACGGCGTAGCTCCGCCCGTGCGCTTCGACCACGATCCGGTTCGCGCGATAGTCGACGGTCTCGATCCGGCCGTCGATTTCGCCCGCATTGCGCGCGTCGCGCAGGACCGGCTGCGGAGGACCGACCGGAGCGAGATGCTTCGGTGGAACCGGATGATCCGGATGATGGGGATCGGCTTGCACGGGCAGACGCGCAGCCAACGCAAGCGTGAGGCCGAGCGTGCAGGCGACGATCCCCCTCCATTTCATACCGCACCTGTAACGCCGCCACAGACGCCGCGCGTTCCGCACGCGCGGCCCGCTTCGCCGGAAATCTCACCCCAGCTCCGCGCGATAGGCGCTCGCGACCGCCGCGCGCAGCGCTCCCGGGTCGCTCCCCGATTCTGCGAGCGGGCCGAGCTGCCGGCGATTCCGGGAAAGCGCCTGGGCGATCCCACGGGCGTCGCCGGCGGCGGCCGCCCGCGCGAGCGACGAGAGGGCCCGCAGGCGACGGACCCGCTCGTCGCTGGGTTCGTGGCCGGCGAGCACCAGGCGCAGAGCGACGAGCGCCTCGTCCGCGGCACGCGGACCGATCGCCTCGAGGGCGCGGTAGAACGGGGCGGCGGCAGCGCGCCCGCTGCGCTCGGCCAAGAGTTCGCTCACCAGCGCCGCCTTGGAGACCGGCTCGCCGAGAAGGTAGCGGTCGAGCGATTCGAAGTCCACGCCATGCGCTTCGCCGCAGCGCTGCTGCTGGTCTTTTCGCTCGCACTCGCGGATACCGCGTTCGCGAGCGCCGCCACCCGGGCCCCGGCGGCGCTCGCCGCGTTGCTCGCGCGCATCCGCGCAGCCGACGGCGGCGCCGGAGCCGAGCACCTCGTCGCGCAGCTCGCAACGCGCGATCCGCGTGAGCGGGTCACGCTCGAATTGGACGGCCTCGCGTTCGCCTCGACGCGCTGCCTGGGGTCGCTCTGCACCGGAAGTTTCGCGCAAGGGCCGCGGGCTTGGACCGTCGATCCCAACGGCGACGCCTTTCCGCTCGAAGCGAGCGTCGATCCGTTGCAGGCAACGCTGCGCGCGCTGATCGCCGGTGCGTTCGCGGAGCCGGCATTCACGCAAGCCGGCGGTTCGGTCGCCTTCGAAGGTTCGGCGGAGGAGTCGGCCGCGGCTCCGGACGAGGTGCTGCGGGTCACGGCGCCCGGCGGCGAACCGCTCGACGCGCTCGTCGATCCGCGCAGCGGCGTGCTCCTGTCGGCGCGCGAGGCCGGACCCGGCGGTCAGACGCTGCGCTTTTTCGACCGGCGCGCGTTCGCCGGCGGCGGCGTCGTTCCGTTTGCGCTCGATGCCGACGGCGTTCCGCTGGTTCGCTTGACGAAGGTCGAGCGTGCGGCGCAGCCGTTGACGATGCCGGCCGGGATCGTGCCGTCGTTTGCGGACGGCGCCGTGCGACTGCCGCTGGTCGCGGAATCGTCCGGGCTTCCGGTCGTCGACTGCGCGCTCGGCGGGATCGCGATCCGCTGTCTGCTCGATACCGGCAACTCCGGCCTTGCGATCGGCCTGCAACTGGCCGAACGCTTGGGGCTCGAACCGCTCTCGAGCGCATACGAGATCGCCGGGGTCGGCCGCTATGCGACCGGCGTCGTGCGCGCGCCCGCGCTCTCGCTCGGAAGCGTGACCGAGCCCCCGAGTCTCTACATCGTGCTCGACGATCTCGGCGACGTCGGCTTCGACGTGATCCTCGGCGCCGATGCATTCGCCCACGCAACGGTCACGCTCGACCAAGCTTCCGGCTACGTCACGCTCGCGCCCCAGGACGCACCGTTACCGGCGAACGGTACCGCGATCCCGCTCGCGTTTCGCGACGAGGTCCCGGTGGTCAGCGCGGCCCTCGGCGCACTCGGCGCATCGCTGCTGATCGATTCCGGCGATCAAGCAACGGTCGATCTCGGTGCCCCTTATCTCGCGCGCCACCCCGGGATCGTTACGCAATCCGGGACGGCGACGGTCGCCGGAACCGGCGGTTCGCATCCGGCGATCCTCGGTACGGTCGCGCGTCTGCAACTCGGGCCGCTCGCGTTCGACGATCTGCCGGCGATCGTCGCCGTCAGCGACGCGCCGACCGGCGAGGGCCACCTCGGCGACGGGTTTCTGCGCCGCTTCCGCGCGATCTTCGCCTACGCGCGCAGCCGCCTCGTCCTCGTGCCGCTAGCGGCGCCTACAAGCCCGGCGTCGTCGGCTCCGCGCTGACGAGGTAGCTCTTGCCGCCGGCGAACGTCATTCCGCTGATCGTCGTGCCGTTGTACGTCCCTTCGACGATCACGTCGCGCGCGCGCGGCACGACTCCGCCGGAACCGAAATCGATCCAAATGTGGTCGCCGTCGAGGCCGCCCGTGACCTCGCGAAGGCCGAAACCGTCGTCGGGCCGGTAGAAGCCGTTCACGATCCCGTCGGCGCCGATCGTCAAGCGTAGCGTGCCGTCGTACGAGCCGACCTCGTATTGGGGCGAAAAGCTCACGGTGAAGGTGGTCGTCTTCGTCTGTGCGGGGATCGTCAGCGCGAGACCAGGCAGCGCCGTCGCGCTCACGAGGAGCGCCGCGAGGACGGCGGGGAGGGCGAAGCGAGTCATAGCGATTCTATAACGAGCCGGCGAGTGCGCGAAGTTTCGCAGGCTCTTTTAAAGTCTCGTGAGCGGGGACCGCGACCGGCGCGTCGCGGTCCCCACCTGCTCTGCTCCCGAAGTTGGACTCGAACCAACGACCCGCTGATTAACAGTCAGCTGCTCTACCAACTGAGCTATTCGGGACCGCAGCGAGGCGAGCCGGCCCAGCCGTCGCTCGTTGGCCCCGGGCGCCGACCGGCCCTGCAGCGCCTCGGGCAGTTTGCCGGATCGAGTATACTCGTTCGGATGGTCCGCAGCGCATCGATTTTCGAAAACCGCACGTTTCGGCTGTTTTACGGCGGACAGGCATTCAGCTATCTCGGCGACGGTTTGCGGCTGATCGCGATCCCGCTACTCGTCTACCGGCTGACCGGCTCCGCTCTCTCGCTCGGAGCGACCTATGCGCTCGAGCTGGGGCCGTTCGCGTTCTTCGGTCTGCTCGGCGGCTCGCTGGCCGACCGGATCGACCGTCGCAGCCTGATGATCGGCTGCGACGTCGTCCGCTTCGCGGTGATGGCGGCGATCGCGATCGGGTACGCGCGCGGAACGCTCTCGCTCGGCTTCGTCTACGTCGGGGTGGCGACGCTCGCGATCGCGGCGGCGGTCTTCGTCGGCGCGCAGTCCTCTTCGATTCCCTACCTGCTCGGCAAGGAACGCGCCGTCGCCGCGATGTCGGCGCTGCTCGCGGCCGAGCAGGTCTCGCAGACGGTCATCCCGCCGCTCGGCGGCGCGCTGTTCGCGCTGATCGGGCCGCTGCCGGCGCTCGCCATCAACGCGGGCACGTATCTGGTGTCGCAGGGTTCGCTGGCGCTGGCGGGGGGTTTTGGACCCGACGCTCCCGGGCGCTGGCCTTCGCTGCGCGCGATCGGCGGCGATATCGCGGCCGGCTTCGATTTTCTCGCCCACGATCCGGCCCTACGCGCCTTTGCGGCGATCTCGCTGGCCTTCAACTTCTTCGGCTTCGTCAACATCGCGACGTTCATCCCGTTTCTCAAAGTCGACTTCGGCGCAAGCGACGCCACGGTCGGCATCGTGCTCGGTCTCGGCGCGCTCGGCTCGGTGCTCGGCTCGTGGTTGAGCGCGCGCGTCCCGGCCCGCTGGCACTTCGGCCGCATCATCCAAATCGCATACGCGCTCGATGCGCTGCTCTTTTTGCCGGTTGTACTGACGCACGATCTGCGCGTCGTGATCCCGTTCCTTGCGCTCTCGAACGCGTGCGTGCTGTTCGAGATCGCGCACATCGTCGGGTGGCGCATCCGCATCACGCCGGAGCCGCTGGTCGGTCGCGTCAGCGCCGCCGCCCGTCTGGTGGCGTTGCTCGGGACCGTTCCGGGCGCCCTGATCGGCGGCGCGTTCGCCGACCACGCGGGCCCGCGGGCCGCGATGATGCTCGGCGAGTTCGGCTACCTGGCGCTCGCCGTCGCGATCTGGCTCGTGCCCTCGATCCGCCGCGAGCGGCGCTAGGATTTCTAGACGCCGACCGGCTGGCTCGAGGTGCGGCCCGCCGCGCGCCGCAACGCGTCGGCGCGGTCGAGCCGCTCCCAGGGTAGATCGAGATCGGGCCGCCCGAAGTGACCGTAGGTCGCCGTCTGGCGGTAGATCGGGCGCCGCAGATCGAGATCCCGGATGATCGCGCCCGGCCGCAAATCGAAGTGCGCTTCGACCAAGCGGGCGATCTCGGCCTCGTCGACGTGCGCGGTCCCGAACGTTTCGACGAGCACGCTGACCGGCCGCGCAACGCCGATCGCATAGGCCACCTGCAGCTCGCAGCGATCGGCGAGCCCGGCCGCGACCACGTTCTTGGCGACGTAGCGCGCCGCGTAGGCCGCCGAGCGATCGACCTTGGTCGGGTCCTTGCCGGAGAAGGCGCCGCCGCCGTGGCGCGCCATCCCGCCGTAGGTGTCGGCGATGATCTTGCGTCCGGTCAGGCCGGCGTCGCCCTTGGGACCCCCGATCACGAAGCGGCCGGTCGGATTGACGAAGATGCGGGTCCGTTCGTCGCGCAGCTTCGTCGGGATCACCTGATCGACGATCCGCTCGCGCACGTCGTTGCGGATCGCCTCAAGCGAAATCTCGGGATCGTGTTGCGTGGAAATCACGATCGCCTCGACCCGCACCGGACGATCGCCGTCGTATTCGACGGTCACTTGCGACTTGCCGTCGGGCCGCAGCCACGGCAGATCGCCGTTCTTGCGCACCGCCGCCAGCATCCGCGAGAGGTTATGCGCGAGCACGATCGGCAGCGGCATCAATTCGTCGGTTTCGCGGCAGGCGTAGCCGAACATCATGCCTTGATCGCCCGCCCCGATCTCCACGCTTCCATCGCTCCCGCTATCCTTGGATTCGAGCGAACGGTCGACGCCCATCGCGATGTCGGGCGACTGCTCGTCGATCGAGACCGAAACGCCGCAGGTTTCGGCGTCGAAGCCGACGTGCGAGCGCGTGTAGCCGACCTCTTCGATCGTCTTGCGTACGATCTTCGGGATGTCGACGTAGGTCGAAGTCGTCACCTCGCCCGCGATGTGGATTTGGCCCGTGATCGCAAACGTCTCGACCGCGACTCGGCCGTAGGGATCGTCTTTGAGGATCGCGTCGAGGACGGCGTCGGAGATTTGATCGGCGAGCTTGTCGGGATGCCCTTCGGTGACCGATTCGGAGGTGAACAGGCGGAGGCGCGACATGCTCAGGTCCCCTGCGACCAGGAGGTCATGTAGGCCCGTTGCTCGGCGGTCGGTTCGTCGATCCGGATCGCCATCGCCGCGAGCTTGAGGCGCGCCACCTCGAAATCGATCTCCTCGGGGACCGAGTAGACCTTCTTCTCCAGCTCCCGATGGTGCTGCGCGAGGTAGACCGTCGCCAGCGCCTGGTTCGCAAACGACATGTCCATGACGGCCGCCGGATGGCCCTCGGCGGCGGCCAGGTTGATCAAGCGGCCGTCGGCCAGCACCCGGATCGAGCGGCCGTCGGGCAGCGCAAAGGTTTCGACGAACGGCCGCGGCTTCGAGCGCGCGACCGCGGCGTTCGCGAGCGCGTCGAGATCGAGTTCGTCATTGAAGTGCCCCGAGTTGCAGACGATCGCGCCGTCTTTCATCGCGGCGTAGTGCTCCGCGCGGATCACGTGATAGTTGCCGGTGACCGTGACGAAGAGGTCGCCGACCTTCGCGGCCGCTTCCATCGGTAGCACCCCAAAGCCGTCCATGGCGGCCTCGAGCGCTTTGCGCGCATCGATCTCGGTGACGATCACGTGTGCGCCGAGGCCCTTGGCGCGCGAGGCGACCCCGCGCCCGCACCAGCCGTAGCCCGCGACCACGACGGTCGCGCCGGCGAGCAGGAGGTTGGTCGCGCGGATTATGCCGTCGAGCGTCGACTGTCCGGTTCCGTAGCGGTTGTCGAACATGTGCTTGGTGAGCGCGTCGTTGACCGCGATCACGGGGTAGGGCAGTACGCCGTCCTTCTCCATCGCGTGCAGGCGGATCACGCCGGTCGTCGTCTCCTCGCAGCCGCCGATCATCTCGCGCAGCAGCTCGGGATGCTTGCTGAAGATGGTCGTGACCAGATCGCAGCCGTCGTCCATCGAGATCTGCGGCCGGCTCGCGATCACCGCTTCGATGTGCTCGTAGTACGTGGCGTGATCTTCGCCCTTGATCGCGAAGGTCGGGATCGCGTAGTGCTCCGAGAGGGCCGCCGCCACGTCGTCCTGGGTCGAGAGCGGGTTCGAGGCGCAGAGCGCGATCTCGGCTCCGGCCGCCTGCAGCGCGAGCATCAGGTTCGCGGTCTCGGTCGTCACGTGGAGACAGGCGCCGATCCGCACGCCGGCGAGCGGCTTCGAAGCGGCGAAGCGCTCGCGAATCTCCGCGAGGACCGGCATGAAGCCGGCCGACCACGCGATCCGCTCGCGCCCCGCGTCGGCGAGACCGCGGTTTTTGACATGGCCGAGCGGCCGGTCGACGAGTTGCACGGGTCGAACTCCTTAGTGCGATAGTGAGGAGCGGGGCGACGAACCGCACGTCTCGTGCGGCTTTCAACCGAGGAGCGGGGCGACGAACCGCACGTCTCGTGCGGCTTTCAACCGAGGAGCGGGGCGACGAACCGCACGTCTCGTGCGGCTTT
>JBOHTX010000096.1:0-7328 GCA_050733855.1 Vulcanimicrobiaceae bacterium | reverse complement strand
CTTCAATATCGCGCCAGCGCACCCCGTGGCCGATCGCAATCGCATTTGCGGCACCGTTCGCCGGGCGGCTCGCCGACCGGATCGCCGCTCCGATTCTGGCGACCGTCGGCTTGGGCATCTTCGCACTCGGCCTTGTGGCCCTTGCGACACTGCCGCCGCACGCGCAGCCGCTCGATATCGTGCTGCGGGCGATCGTTTGCGGCCTCGGCTTCGGCTTCTTTCAGGCGCCGAACAATCGCGAGCTGCTCGGCTCGGCCCCGCGCGCGCGCAGCGGCAGCGCCTCCGGCATCCTGGCGACCGCGCGCGTCACCGGACAATCGCTCGGCGCCGCCCTGGTCGCGATCGCGCTCGGAACGGCCGCGGCAGGCGCGACCCTCGGCGCGGGCCACATCGATCTCGCGCTCGACGGCCCGGTCCGCTTCGCGCTCGCGCTGGCGGCCGCCGTGGCCGCGCTCGCCGCGCTCGTGAGCGCGTTCCGCTTACGCGGCGATCTCGCGCTACGGGTCCACCCGTAAAGACGATCCGGCGGTCGCGCGACGCGCGCGCGACGCGCCCAGAAACGCTGCGGCCGCGGCGGCAAGTTCCTGATCGGCGCGCGCCAGGCTCCGCAGAGCGCGTTGTTCCGCCTCCACGGCGAACGCCAGCAGCTCCGCAGCCCGCGCGATCTCCCAAGCAGGCGCACTCGGCAACGCTTGCAGCTCGGAGAGGCTTTCGCGCGCGACGGTGTGGGCATAGCGTGCGTACTCGACGGCTTGGTCGACCTCTCCCGCGACCGCGCAAGCGCGGCCCAGTTCCGCGAACGCATGCTCGACCTCGAGCGCGCGTTCACGCGCGAGTGCCGCTTCCGCCTCGCCGAGGGTTCCGCCGCGCGGCGATCCGGCGAGCTCGGGTGGGGACGCATCTGCTTCCGTCAGCGTGACGACCTCCTTGTCGGCCGATAGTTCCATCGTCGCATCGAGCACCTGGCAGCACCGCTTCGCGTTCAGGCTCCGCTAGGTTGTCGTAAGGCGTTCTTTACGGTGCGATCGCCTCCGAGGTTCGGTCGGCCCCCGTTGCCCCGGCGGGCGCCGGCGTCTGCAGGGGATGGCCGCGCTGCACGTACGCAGCGATCCCTCCTTCGACGTTGGTGAGATCGGAAAAACCCGCCGACTCCAGCAGCGAGGTGGCGATGCTCGAACGGTAGCCGCTGCCGCACACGACGACCGTCGGCGCGCTCGGATCGAGTTCATCCAGATGCGCTTCGAGCGAAGCGAGCGGGAGCGAGCGGGCACCCGGCGCACTGCCCGACTCGAACTCGCGCGGCCGTCGGACGTCGAGCAACTGCATCGGCGTACGCCGCGCAAGCCGCGCCGCCAGCTCATCGACGTCGATTTGCGCCGTCGCGGCCAGGCCCAAGCCCGCGCGCTCCCAGGCGGCAATCCCGCCCGCGAGGTAACCGCTCGCGTTGGAGCACCCGACCCGCGCCAGTCGCATCACGGCTTGATCGACCGCTGCCTCGTCCTCGGCGACGATGGCGAGCGGGCGCTCGAAGGGTACGAGCGTCCCCGCCCACGATGCAAACTGGCCGTCCAAGCCGACGTTGAGCGAGCGCGGAACGTGGTGCGGCCCGTAGCTTTCGTAGGGCCGCACGTCGAGGACGAGCGTGCCGCTTCCTTGAGCCCGGCGCAGTTCGGCGGGGCTCATCGCCGCCGGGCGCTCGAGCGCTTCGAGCGGCGGAGCGCCGCTGCGGTTGGCTTCAACGTCGAAGGCGAAGTACGCCGGCGTCTCGGGGAGCGCGTCGGTCATCATCGCGATGAAGGCCTCCTTGCTCATCGGCTGCAAGGCATAGTTCGTCAGACGCTGCACCCCGAGCGTCGACATCGTATCCTGTGAGATATTCCGTCCGCACAGCGAGCCCGCGCCGTGGGCGGGATAGACCTCGACCCGATCGGGCAATCTGAGGAGCTTCTCGTGTAGGCTGTCGTAGAGCATCGCGGCCATCTCGCGGCTCGTGAAGCCCTTCGAGCCCGCCAGATCGGGCCGGCCAACGTCGCCCACGAAGAGCGTGTCGCCGCTGAACAGCTTCGGTGCGGCGCCGGGCTGCGCGCGGTCGGCCGCGAGCAGGCAGATCCCTTCGGGAGTGTGCCCCGGAGTCTCCAGGACCTGCAAGCGCAGCGTGCCGAGTTCGATCTCGTCCCCGTCGCGGAGCGCTCGATGCGCGAACGTTGCGCCGGCGCGCCCGCTGATGAGGATTTCGGCGCCGGTTCGCTCGGCAAGCTCGCGGTGACCGCTGACGAAATCGGCATGGAGATGCGTCTCGATCACGTAGCGGATCGTCAAACCGGCGTCGCGAGCTTCGGCGAGATAGTGATCGACGTCGCGCTGCGGATCGACGACCGCTCCGGCACCCTGCGAACCGATCAGATAGGAGGCATGGGCGAGACAACCGAGATAGAATTGCTTGAAGTACATCGCGACTCCCCCAATGCGCCGCGCCCTTCCTCGCGAGCGGCGGCGCGGCCTAGGCGTAAACCCCGCGGGTGTTCATCGAGCCGATGACGCGCTCGATCGCCAGCATGTAGGCCGCGGTTCGTAACGCGACGTTGCGGCGTTCGGCAAGCTCGACGACTTTCGCGAAGTTCTCGAGCAGCACCTCGCGCAAGCGCTCGTTGACCTCGGCTTCCTTCCAAAACCAGCCCGAGCGGTCTTGAGCCCACTCGAAGTACGAAACGGTGACGCCGCCGGCGTTGGCGACGATGTCGGGGATCACGACGATCCCACGCTGGTGCAGGATGTGATCGGCATCCGGGGTCGTGGGCCCGTTGGCTCCTTCGACGATCAGCTTGGCGCCGATGCGCGCGGCGTTGGCGAGGGTGACCTGGTTTTCGAGCGCCGCCGGAATCAGCACTTCGCACTCGAGTTCGAGCAACGCTTCGTTCGTGATCCGCTCGCCGCCACGATAGCCGTCGAGCGAGTGATGTTCTTGGGCGTACGCCACGGCGCCGGGAACGTCGATCCCGCGCGGATTGTAGTAGCCGCCGGTGACGTCGGAGATCGCGATCACGCTCGCGCCCGCTGCGGCGAACATCTGGCACGCAATCGAACCGACGTTTCCGAATCCCTGGACGGCGATCCGCGCGCCGCGCGCGGGAATCCCCATCCGTTCCATCTGCGCCTGTGCGACGAACCAGACGCCCCGGCCGGTCGCTTCGACCCGTCCGCGCGAGCCGCCGATCGAGAGCGGCTTGCCGGTGACGACGCCCGGAACGTGCTGGCGCATGTGCATCGAGTAGGTGTCCATGAACCAGGCCATGATCTGCGGAGTCGTGCCGACGTCAGGGGCCGGCACGTCCTTATCGGGGCCGACCACCTCGACCAACTCGGCGGCATAGCGGCGGGTGACGCGCTCGAGTTCGCCCGGCGAGAGGGTCGCGGGATCGCAGGTCACGCCGCCCTTGCCGCCGCCGAACGGCAGGTCGACGACAGCGCATTTCCAGGTCATCCAAAAAGCCAACGCCGTCACCTCGTCGAGCGTGACGCCCGGGTGGTAGCGGATCCCGCCCTTGGCCGGCCCGCGCGCAAAGTTGTACTGGACCCGGTAGCCGGTGTAGACCTCGAGTTCGCCCGAATCGCGCTGGAAAGGGATCGCGAAGATGATCTGGCGCGAGGGCCGCGTCAAGAGCCGCCGCATCCCGGGCTCGAGGTCGAGCAGCAGCGCGGCCTCGTTGAAGTAGGCGATCGCGTCGCCAAAGACCGAGACCTCGCGAACCGCCGTAATCATCGGGAAAACTCCTCTTCGCCGGCAAAGCGCCGGCCGTTTCGTCTTTCGGAAAACGCCGGTCGTCCCCTACATACGGCTAATGGTATCGGTCTCCGTTTCTCCAAATGGAGTACAGATCACCGCTGGGCAACATGGGCGGCCGCCCCATCGTTTCGCGCAGTCCTGCCGCCGGCAGCGTTGGCGTACAAAGGGGCCGGCGAGTGCCGGCCCGGGGGGCAACGGGGGGCACGCCGCCCCGTTCTTAAACGCTAAAGCGGAAGTTGACCACGTCGCCCTCGGCCATCACGTAGTCCTTGCCCTCGCTGCGCAGCAGGCCGGCCGAGCGTGCTGCGTCGAGGCTGCGCAGCCGGGCGTAGTCCACATACGAGACGATTTCTGCCCGGATGAAGCCGCGCTCGATATCGGAGTGGATTTTGCCGGCCGCCTGGGGGGCCCGGGTCCCGCGGCCGATCTGCCACGCGCGGACCTCCTTTTCGCCGGCGGTCAGGAACGTCATCAGCCCGACCAGTTCGTAGGCCTCGAGGACGAGCCGGTCGAGCCCGCTCCGCTCGAGCCCGAGTTCGTCCCGGAAGTCCGCGGCATCGGCCTCGTCGAGCGTCGCCAGTTCGGCCTCGATCTTAGCGGAGAGCACGAGCGCGCGGCCGCCGTCGGCGGCAGCCTGAGCCACCACGGCCGCCGCGAGCGGGCCCGGCGCGCGGATCTCGCTCTCGGCGACGTTCGCAACGTAGAGCACCGGCTTGGCCGTCAGCAAGAACGCTTCGCGCGCCAGGGTCGCCTCGAGCGAGCCCGGCCCGAAGGTGCGGGCGGGCCGGCCCGCTTCCAGGGCGGCGATCAGCGCTTGCAGCGCTTCGAGCTGGGGCCCGAGCTTGGGCTCGGCCCGGACCTCGCGTTCGAGCCGCTCGCGCCGTTTCGCAAGGGTGGCGAGGTCGGCAAGCGCCATCTCGATCCCGGCGATCTCGATGTCGCGCAGCGGATCGGGGCTCCCCTCGACGTGCACGACGTCGGAATCCTCGAAGCAGCGCACCACCATCGCCAGCGCGTCGACCTCGCGAATGTGCCCGAGGAAGGCGTTCCCGAGCCCGGCGCCGGTGCTTGCGCCACGGACCAGCCCCGCGATGTCGACGAAACGCATCGAGGCGTGCACGATCTTCTGCGTCCGGACGATCTCCGCGAGCACGCGCAGGCGCTGGTCGGGAAGCGGGATGTCGCCGACGTTCGGATCGATGGTGGCGAACGGATAATTCGCCGCCAGCGCCGACGAGGAGTGCGTCAGCGCGTTGAAAAGCGTCGATTTCCCGACGTTCGGCAGACCGACGATGCCGCAAGCAAGTGCCACGAACCGCACCCCTCGTTCCCGCCGCGGCAAGGATTCCCCCCGAGGGCGTCGGATTTTCAACCATGCGGCAAATGAAGGTCGACAAGCTCGGGATCGACCTGCTGACCCACGACCCGGTCGTGATCCTCAAGGATCTCGAAGGCAAGCGCATCCTGCCGATCTTGATCGGCCCCTTCGAGGCCACCGCGATCGCGCTCGCGCTCGAAGGGACGCAAGTCCCGCGGCCGCTCTCGCACGACCTGATGCGCACCATGCTCGAAACGATGCACGCCACCCTCGAACAGATCGTGATCCACGATATTCGGGATTCGACCTTCTTCGCTAAGCTGATCGTGCGGCAAAACGGCGATACCCAAGAGATCGACGCGCGGCCCTCCGATGGGATTGCGCTGGCGCTACGAATGCAGGCGCCGATCTTCGTTTCCGACAAGATCGTGCTCGACGAGACCGTGGTCGAAAAGAAATCGGAACAAGATGTGACGCAGCGTTTCAAGAAGTTCATCGAGGAACTCAAACCAAGCGATTTTCGCGAGTAGCCGCCCGGCGGCGCACGCGTGGAGGTGATGGTGCAAACCGAACGGGCCGAGATCGGGGTCTTTGGAGGCTCCGGCTTCTACTCGCTGCTCGACGACGCGCGCGAACTCGCGGTCGAGACGCCCTACGGGGCGCCGAGCGATCGCCTCACGCTCGGCGAGATCGCCGGGCGGCGGGTCGCCTTTCTCCCGCGGCACGGCAAGCTGCACCAGTATCCGCCGCAAGCGATCAACTACCGCGCCAACCTCTGGGCGATGAAGGAACTCGGCGTCACCCGCCTCATCGGCCCCACGGCCTGCGGCTCGCTCGCGCGCGGCGTCGAGCCGGGCCACATGGTCGTCGCCGATCAAGTCGTCGACCGCACGACCGGGCGCAAAGATACGTTCTACGACGGCCCGATCACGACGCACGTCGGCTTCGCCGATCCGTACTGCCGGCAGCTCCGGCCGATCGCGATCGAAACCCTTCGCGCGCTCGGGATCACGACCCACGAACGGGGTACGATCGTCGTGATTCAGGGCCCGCGCTTCTCCACGCGCGCCGAGTCGCAGTGGTTTCAGGCGGCCGGCTGGGAAGTGATCAACATGACCCAATACCCCGAGTGTTACCTCGCCCGCGAACTCGAGATCTGTTACGTGAACATCTCGCTGATCACCGATTACGACGTCGGGCTCGACGGCGCGGAGCCGGTTTCGCACCAGGAAGTGCTGCGCGTGTTCGCGAGCAACAACGAGCGCGTCAAGGCCGCGATCGGCAAGATCGTGGCCGCGATCCCGCAGGAGCGCACCTGCGGCTGCGGCAGCGCCCTCGCGAGCGCGCGCTGATGCGTGCGACCTAAAGTGCTCGCAGCCGGGGGAGTCGATCTCGGAGCCTACCTTCGCGCGTTCGGGATCTACCTGCGCAACCCGCAGATCGCCCTCGGCCCGATCGTCGCCGCGGTTGCGCGCATGCTGCTCTTTGCCTTGCTGCCCGGCGCTTCCGGCGGCGGCATCCTCGGCCTTGCGAACGCGAGCATCGCGGGGATCATCGGGCAGATTTTCACCTCGTTGGGGCTCGCGATCGCGCTGATCGTCGCGGAGACGGCCTGGCGGCGCGGACGTGCACCCTTCGACGACGCGTGGGAAACCGCACGCCGGCGCTTCGGCGATATCGCACTGGCCGCGCTCGGCTTCTATTTCGTCGTCTGGGTCGCAAGCCTCATCGGCAACTACCTCTCGTTTGGCAGCGTCTGGCCGGCGCTCATCCTCGGCTTCGTCGCCACCGTGTTCTTCATTTTCACGGTCCCCGCGGCGTCGATCGGCGGGATCCCCGGCGGCGCAGCCCCGCAAGTCGCACTCGAACGTGCACGCTCGTCGCTCGCGAGCGCAACCCTGGTGACGATCGTCTACCTGTTCTCGACGACCTACTTGCCGCCGCTCGCCGTCGGCCTGCTCTCGCCGCTCCTGCTCAACGTCGACGCGAGCTATCTGCCGACGCTCGTCTCACTGCTGGCCGCCTTCGCCGCCGCCATCGTCCAGGGCTACGTCGCGATCGTGCTGGCCCACGCATACGACGAAGCCTCGCTTCGCCGGCGCTACTGAGCGGCCGGCGCGAGGTCGATCCGTAGGGCCTCGAGGACGAGCGACGCGCTGACGTTGCTTGCGGCCAGCCGTTCGAGGCTTGCGAGCGAGCCGAGCAGCGCGGCAGCGCGCTCGCGCC